>JAQVTV010000050.1 GCA_028699855.1 Candidatus Izemoplasmatales bacterium
ACCGTTGCATATTGGAAGGAATCCACACGAGCATTTCCAAGCAAACATAGGCCAGTATTGAAGCAATCCCGCCCACGAGAAAGGGAATGCCGGTTTTATATCCCGTGCGATAGAACAAAGGGAGAAAGCCGATGTTGAAGGCGGAGAATACGATGAAAACGAAACCGAAGAACGCGACGTTCGGATCGATTCCCGCAAGGTTTCCTTCCGGATACATGCGAATGCTCAAGAGGGCGATGGGAATCGCGATGATGACTTGAAACAATTGGATGATCGCAATCATGAGCACCCTTGCTTTGACAACATCCGATTTCCGAATCGGCAAGGACAC
Source organism: Candidatus Izemoplasmatales bacterium (assembly GCA_028699855.1). Lineage (GTDB taxonomy): Bacteria > Bacillota_I > Bacilli_A > Izemoplasmatales > Hujiaoplasmataceae > JAAYZB01. The sequence goes on from JAQVTV010000050.1 coordinate 332, forward strand.
CGTATAAAAAACGTCCTGGTTGATGCGGCCGTTGAGAAAGATGAAGAAGATGGACATGCAGATGTAAAGAAATTGGATGTATGAGGGATAGTTGGGGATGAGAAACATCAAAGAAAACGACAGGAAGATGTAGGTTGTGGGATGCGAAGCCAGTTTGAATTCTTTATAGAGAAGGTTTTTCATCATTTCACGTCCTTTCGATATGGATCATGATGGTCTCGAGATTGGTTTGAGAGACTTCAACGTCTGAAATCCCGTCCAGATCTTCGGTTTTGATCAAACCCTCGAAGCCGAATTTGTGGATGCGCGGCCCGATGAGTTTGGCGTTGAGATCGGGAAGGAGTCGATCCTTGGGTCCCTTGACAAGGCGGTACGTGTCAATGAAGGTATCCTTTTCGGATGTGGCAATGATGGAACCGTTTTTGATATAGGTGATATAATCGGCACATTTTTCCAGGTCGGAAGTGATGTGCGTGGAGAAGAGGATGCTGATGTCTCCGTTTTCGACCAAGTCCTGAAAGAGAAGCAATACTTCATCGCGCGATACGGGGTCTAGTCCGCTGGTGGGTTCATCTAAGATGAGCAACTGGGCATGATGAGACAAAGCGAGTAATAATGAGAACTTCACTCGCATTCCCGCCGATAGTTCATCGACCTGTTTGTTGACATCGAGACTAAACTTTTGCATCAATTGCGCGCACACGTCATCATCCCACGTAGCATAAAACCGCTTGGTCACGGCTAGGATTGATGATAATTTCTTTTTGGGGTAGAAATTGATGCCCCCGAGGACCAAGCCGAGTTTTTGTTTCAATGCAAATTCGTTCTCCTGGTAATCTTGCCCAAACATCATGACTTTACCGCTTCTAGGATAGACGAGTCGGAGCATCGATTTGATCGTGGTGGTTTTCCCCGCTCCATTGCGACCGATGAAGCCCATGATGAATCCTTGATCGAGCGCAAATGAGACTTCATTGAGCGAAAAGGTTTTGAAATTCTTTGTCAAACGGTCAACGGATAATATTTCCATGACAGGCACCTCTTAACTGTGTATATGGCATATACACAGTATATCACCTTTACACAACCATGGCAAGATTGATTTTCCGTTTTTTTACACACAATGATGACTAAGAAAGGGATGTTACGATATTTCCGTTGTCACGGATAAAAAAATAAGGTATAATTGATGCCAGTACAACGGCACACGTTGTACTAGGGGGAAATTGAATGGGTAATTTCGGGTCCAAGCACCTTTTTGGTTTGCTTTGGTTGTTTTCTGTCATTGGCATCGTATTATTGGTTTTGCTCATCATTCGCAAGAAGAACCACTATGGAAACCGATATGATCGGAAAGTCATCATGGGGGCAGCAATCTTCATGTGGATTTGGGAAATCATCAAATCAATCTACATGATCAAAAGTGAAGCATTTGGCGGTGTGGGGGATTATCCTTCCTACATGATGCCGCTTCATATTTGCAGCATGGGGTTGTATGCATTTCCAGTCATCGCGTATAAAGAAGGAAAACTCGCTGATTTTGTGAAACCATTCGCGTTTGCCGTCATGTTGTTGATGACATCGATCATTTTGACGATACCGGATTCGAGTGGAATCATGGGCAATCTACCTCATTGGGGCTTCACCTACGAAAACACCTTGCCGTATCAATCATTCCTGTATCACGGATCGCTGGTGTTCGTGCCGCTGTACATGGTATTAAGCGGATTCTACCGGCCACATATCTCTGATATCGGCAAGTCCATGGCAGTGTTATTCGTTGTGGCAGCATTTGCTTATACCGTCAACAAGATTTTGGGAACCACGGACTTCATGACGCTGGAATATGGCAACGGTAATCCGTTCCAATCGCTCATTACAAAAAACTATCCACTCTACATCTTGTTGTTGTTTTCGATATCAGCCGGAGGAACCGGTCTCGTGTTGGGTGTGAGCGATTTGGGGGTTTCCTTACGAGAAAAGCGCGTGATGAACGCATATGAAGCGCCATATGAGCCGAAAAGAGAATGTGCGAAAGGATTTTCGGTGCACCATCAGAAATAAAAAAATTCAGAAGGTCTTTTCATCACCCTTTTCTCGGTCGGGAAAAGGGTTTTTTCTTGGTTTTGCTTGATACTCGGTTTCTGTTTTCGCTCAGGAGTGGCGATATGTTGCGAATTGTTATATAATATATCTATTCCGACATGAAAGGATTCAATGCATGAAAAAAACGCGACTTGATCGTCAACAAGATTGGATGCTCGCATTATTGCGACCCCTAGTGCATGTATGGATGCGACTCGATGCCAAGAGGAAAGTCCACCGCGACCCGTCAGTCGATTTCAAACGAAAAGAACCGTTTGTGATGTTAGCGAATCACACTTTTTTGTTCGATGTGGTCCATGTACCATTGCGCTTTCGCAATGTGCCGTTTATCATCGCCTCGCAAACGCTTTTCGCGAGACAACCCTCTAAATTCTTCGTGACGCAAATGGCGCATGTCATTCCGAAATCGAAGGGCAGAAGCGATATGCAGACCATCAAAATGATTATCAATGCAGTCAAGAAAGGGTATCCGATTTTGATTTTTCCCGAAGGCAACACGACTTTTTATGGAGAAACCGAACTAATCGAAGAATCGACGATGAAACTCATCAAGAAACTGGGTCTCGATGTGATTACCTGCAATGTCAGAGGTGGGTATTTATCCAAACCGAGATGGGCGACCGGCAAGCGCAAAAATCGGCGAATCGAGCTCTATTATCGTCTCGAGATTACGAAGGAACAACTGACCGAGATGTCTATCGACGCGATCAAAACAACGATCAATCAAGCGCTCTATCACAATGATTATGAGTATCAGCGTGAAAAGATGATTCCGCATCCGGGAAAACAACTCGCAGAAGGTTTGGAGGATGCGGTGTATGTCTGCCCTCATTGTAAGGCCATCAATTCCATCGTCACTCATGGAAATCTGATACATTGCCAAAATTGTCACAAAGAAGGCTATGTCGATGATTGTGGCTTCATTCAGGGGTTCGTATTCGATAATTTGATCGAGTGGAATCAATATCAAAGAGGATTCATCGATCAGTTGCGATCCACCGAAATTGTCTCAAGCGGGAAGTTGTTCTATTTGAATTTTGATGATGATTCGCAAATAGAAGTTGGAATGATCCAGATTATCTATCGTGACCATCATCTGCACATTTCTGGTGCAATCGATGAAGTGATTCCCATCGATCTCGTGAAGAACACGATCATCACGCTCAGAAGAGATTTGGAATTTCTCTATGATGGGCGTCATTTTGTCATCAAAATGGATCGCTATGTTGCAGCCTTCTTACGCATTCTTCAAGATAAGTATTGAGCCATGTCCCATGGCTCTTTGATTGGGTGATGACTTGTAGAAAGGCCGCTCCGTTGTGATATGGGAGGGGTTATGATATAATGTTCATGAATGATATCTTTTTTAATCATTCGAGAGAGGAGTAGACCATGAAAATCGAAAAACGCACCGAATCACTCAAGCAGATTCGAAGCGAGGCGAAAGTCCCAGGTGTTCTGTATGGCAAGAAAATGGATCCCACATCCATCCAAACCGGGGAAAGAGACTTAAGCGATGCTTACGGCAAATACGGGGAGACGCAAACGTTCAAGATCAAGTTGGGCCGGAGCACACATCTCGTCTATTTTAAAGCCGTTCAAAAAGAGATTGTCAATCACAGTCGTTTTCTTCACTTTGATTTACTTAAAGTCGATAAAGATGATATCATTACCGCAAAGGTTCCACTGATCATCATCGGTCGCGATCTGATCGAGAATCAAGAGCGCATCCTTCAAGTGATTTCCGATTCTGTCGAAGTTGCCTATGGTGCGGAAAGGGAAGTCAGTTCAATCGAAGTCGATGTCTCGAAGTTGGATGTCGGTGACAGCGTCCGTGTACAGGATTTAGTCATTCCTGAAGGAATTGAAGTGGTGGATCATCCGGAAAAACTGCTATTGCAAGTATCTGAGACCAGTTTCGTAGCTGAAGAAGACAGTGATGAAGAAGACTCGACAGAAGAAGTATCGGCTTCAAGCGAATCCACCCAAGAATAAAAAGATGACGTGTTCTCGATTTGAGGACACGTTTTTTTTAATTATAGAAGGAATCATCTGTGTATCCGAAGACACGTTACTACTTGTTTGTGAATATGCATTCGGCACTCAAAGCAATTCAAAAAAAGTACATAGATTCGTCTATGGTTGATATTTATTGTTTCGTTCATGGAGGAGATGACGTATAATATATGTGATATCATCCCATCGAGGTGTCGCAGGTGGTTCATTCAACTTCAAGAAAAGCGCATATGGCGGGAGTGGCATTCGCCACCATTTTCGGGTTGTCGTTCATGTTTTCAAAAATCGCATTGGCGAACGTGACGGCGATGGGATTGATTGCTTATCGCTTCTTGTTTGCGTTCTTGGGGTTTCTCTTGCTTCGTCTCACAGGTATCGTCCGCATCCGTCTCAAGCGGGAACATGTGCCGCAGATGATGCTTGTGGCCTTGTTTCAACCCATATTGTATTTCGTGTTTGAGACCTATGGATTGACATTGCTTACCAGTGCGGAAGCGGGAATGATGATCGCTTTGATACCGATTTTTGTCAGTATCTTGAGCGGAATCTTCTTGAAGGAACGGCCCCTGCCCCTTCAGGTGGTTTTCATCATTTTGAGTGTTTCGGGCGTGATATTCATCCAAATCATGAGCCAGGACAAGCTGGGGGCATCTCCTCCGTTGGGTTATGTACTCTTGTTCTGTGCGGTGTTGTCGGCGGCATTCTTCAATATCTTTTCCCGGAAATCATCGAAAACGATGAAACCGGAAGCATTGACGTACTTCATGATGCTTTCCTCGGCCATCTTCTTCAACGCCGTCTATCTCATTCAACTTGGTTGGAAGGGGCAGATCGAGAATTACTTCATCCATCTCTCGAAGGTCGAAGTGGTCGGTCCATTGCTCTATCTCGGACTTATGGCCTCCATCGGCGGATTCTTTCTCGTCAACTACTGCCTTGCCAGACTCCCCGCGCACATTTCGAGCATCTATGCCAATGTGTCGACGATCATCGCCATCGCCGCGGGTGCACTCATTCTGTCTGAAGAACTCGCATACTATCATTACATCGGAAGTGCCATGATTTTGATTGGTGTCTATGGCACAATTGTGTTGAACCAACGAAAACAGCCCAACCACATTCCCATTTATGGAGGTAAACCCAAATGAACATCAAAATCGTCTATGCGACCAAAACCAAACACTCGCGTAAAATCGCTCAAGCGATCGCAAACGGCTTCAACATCCAAGCGGAAAATTATCTCAATAATCCGAAACTCGAAGATGTCGATCTGTTGTTTCTAGTCAGCGGCATCTATGGCGGAGTGAGCGATCCGAAGTTTCTCCAGTATGTCGCTTCCCTCAATCCTTCCTCTATCCGCATCGCAGCGGTTGTCACAAACTCAGCGGGAGGCACCTTCGCAAGCGAAGGCGTGCGCCAGACGCTCAAAGACGCGGGGATTGTTGTTTATCCAGAAGCCTTCATCTGCAGAGGAGCCTTCCTGTTCTTCTATATGGGACACCCCAATCAAACCGACCTCGAGTCAGCCGTCGCTTATGCCCATCGGGTTCGTGAGGCGATTTCGGGTCAATAACCGATATTTTTTCTTTTTTTTGGCAAAACGGATGACAAATCCTATTTTTTGGTATATGATATAAGTGTATTCCCCGTATATAGATTCTAGCATCTTCATGATTCAAGAATTTTGTATTGTGGAATTCATTATGTGTTAGCATTAGCGTATTGATATTGAGTCAGGCACTATTGGCAATGTTTTACGTTTCATGTTCAACGTATTGGCTTTGTATTTGTATATATGGGGAATACACACTGATCATAATGCGAATCGCATCCGAGATGGATGCGATTCTTTTTATGTGGTTTGTTCCAGAGCGAGGTGTTCAGGGACCTCTTTGCTATCCAGAGCCTTGTTCCTCGAAATCGCTTTGTGGATGAAGTAGAGGTAGGGCAAGCCGAGGTTGGTTTCAAGCAGAGAGTTGATGATGATCGGTTGCCAACCCGTCGGACGAATGCCGGTGAGAAGCAACGAGGCTTCCCAGGCGAATTGCACGCCGATACCGATTAGGAGCAAGCGGGGAATAGAAATGCGGTTTTTATCGGAGCTTTGGAGATTCTTGAAGATGATGATGACATACCCCACCAAGAGAATTAATGCCATGAATCCGTGATAACCGGTACCGCGAGCAATGGAGATTTGGCGAAAAGATTGGCCGAAGTTTTGGCTGATGAGACCGATGCTCACCCAGGCGATGACAATCAAAAAGATCCACTCGAACAAGCGTTTGTCATGATCGAGCGCGAGATAGATCCAGACAAAATTCGTGATGCCATAACTCATGCTGAGCCATAGCAGAAACCAGAAAGTATCGGCACCCATGACATTTCTCGATCCCAAGGCGAGATAAAAGATTCCATAATCGACGATAAAATACAAAAGACCACCGGCAAGGCCGAAAAGCAGGGCGCGTCGATAGATAAGCGCTATTATTTTCCACATTTAAAGGAAAACCATGCCA
>JAQVTV010000051.1 GCA_028699855.1 Candidatus Izemoplasmatales bacterium
AAAGCACTTCTGATTCATTTTAACGTTCATGCCGACATCTTTTTGCATCGTCGTCCTTAAAACAACTCGCTTTTCAGTTGCTCGAAACGTTCAAGGTCCGCTTCGCTCCACTTTTCATCATCCTGCGTCGACCTCAAATTCAGAAAATATCGGACTTCTTCGCTTCTACGGTTGGTCAAGACGAATTTCCTTGCGACAAAAAATCCGATTATCATCAGTAATACAAAACTCCCTACCATGGCGATCCGAATACCGAGAATCGCGGAAAACGGTTGTTCGGGATTCGGAATGTCCTCTGTGGGTTTGATATATCCCGAGACTGCGAGCATGATACCGAAGATCTGAATGGCGATGGCTGATGCACTCTTGCGGATAAAAGTCATGATGCCGGAATAACTTCCCGTCGCGCGTTCGCGGTATTTGAGTTCTCCGACATCCACAGCATCGGGAAAGATGATCCAGCTGATGAGTTGCGCACCGGCAAAACCGAGCGCAGTCAAGCCAGTCAAGATATACGCTCCGATGATCGGCCAATCCGAAGGATACACGCCCACACCGATGAAGGCGACGATCGCCAGCGGCAAACCGAAGAAATAGATCTTCTTCTTATCGGTACGCTGGATCAGCTTGTTGATGAGGGGAAACAGCAATAGTTGTACCCCGATGAAAATGCCCAGAAAGACTGTGGAACTCCCCTTGGCGACATAGAGCGCATAGTACATGATGCCGGTCGCGAGGATATCCATGGAGATGGATTGGCAGAGATACATGTAGACCAATCCCCGAAACGCCTTGACCTGAAGGGGTTTGACGAAGGATTTCGGATGAAAGGTTGAGCGCGTCGTGGGAAGCGGTACGCGTTCCTTTGTGAAAAAGCCGATCAAGATCAACGGTAAAGCGAAGAACAGACCGAAGCCGATACCGATGAACGAATAGAATTGCGATAGCGTGATGGACCCGGCTTTATACGATTCCATCACCAAAGACGGAATCAGCGTACATACGGCCGTAGCGGCCGTCGACACGACCAAACGAATGACGTTGACGAAATTTCGTTCGGGAATATCGGTGGTTATCTCCGCGGATAGCGAACTATAGGGGACGCTGATGACTGTGGCGACAGTGCTGTAAAGCATGAAGGTCAAAATAGCGTATGTGAACTTCAACCATTCATGTTCCCAACCGCCGATCGGCATCCACATCAAGGCAAAGACGATGACGAGCACGATACCTCCGCCAAGGATGAATGGACGTCTTCTTCCCATCGGGGTTCTAGCATTATCTGAAATGATCCCCATCATCGGATCGCTGACGGCGTCCCACACCTTGCTCAGCAGCATGGCCAAGGTCGCCAAGGCCGGATTCAGACCGATGATATCGGTCAGGAAAATCAAGTAGAGGACGCCGATCAACGCTTGCGCGCCACCGCCAAAGACATCCCCCCAGGCAAAAAACAGTTTTTCGGATTTCTTCATCTGTTTCGTTTCCATCATGTGCTTCCTTTCACAATAAGGTCTTATAATACGCGAGGCTCTTTGCGACATCCAAGAAGGGCGTCTGAGAATTTTGTTCGATGACGGTATACACGCGATTGCAATCGATTTCCTTGAACAAAGCCGGAAAATCGACGACCCCTTCTCCCAACGGACAGTCTCGCTTCCCTGGAGGTTTTTGCATATCGCGAAGGTGGATACCTCGGAGACGGGGTCCAAGTTTCTTCGCCCATACCAGTGGATCAAACCCTGCTTTTTGCACCCAATACGTATCCATCACGATTCCCACACCGGGGTCGAGATGATCGAGGATCCAGTCGAATTTCAACCGCCCGTTGCGCACCCGAAATTCGAAATCATGATGATGAAAGGCCAATTGGAGACCTGCACTCTCATACATTTTGGCCAAAGCGTTGACGTTTTGACAGAAGGTCAGGATCGCCTTTTGCGAGCCGAGGATCGCGGGAATGGATATAACCGAAACCACTGCCAAAGGGATGTGGAGCTCATGCATGAATCGACAGCGTTTCTGGAAATGCTTCCTCAGAGATTGCAGTGTGTCTTGAATCGCGTAGGCGCGAATGTTCAAGGATTGACATATCGATAGTTCGGACTCATCGAAAGATATACGCGCCAACTCAAAATCGTCAAAGCCCATACTTTGGGCTTGTTGGAAGCCTTGGGCAACATCCTCCGCCAACGCATGCCGGATCGTATAGGTTTGCAATCCTACCTTCATGGAGCTATGTCCCGAATGTTGTTGGCATAGTCAAGCACAAGTCCGTAACCACCAAAATCGAAGGCCAGAACATCGCTCTTACGCGGCGTCACGCCATTTTCAACATACGGATTCAGGTAACGTGGATAGTTGAGATCCTCGACGACTTGATCGATCAGGAAACGTCCGTCGTAACATGCTTCGAGTACGGTTGTCCCGGCTTGTTGATACAACCGGGTCTCATATTGAATGCTTTGGGACTCCACAGTGAATGTCAGATTGTTCGCCAAGGTTCTTTGGACAAACGCGGTGAATGTCTCTTGGTCGCTACTTGAAGCCTCGATCACGAAGTAATGGAACCCTTCCCCCACCTGAATAAGATCGTAATCATCACTCAACAGTTGGCTGACACTGCCGCGATCAAGGAGATTGTCGCGATCATCCGAACGGTTGCTCGTCGCAAATGGTACAAAGCTGAGCGCGTATCGCGCTTTGATCATCACATAGGCTTCGCCGCTTCGGCCAAAGATATAACCCTCCGCCAAATGCGTCAAGTCGACTTCATCGAAGAGTTCTAACGGAAAATACGCATGCGTCGTATTCTTGACGACCATCGGTTCCATGAACCCCTCTTTTTCGGGGGGTAGATATACCTGCAACGTCACGTTTTTCTCTTGAACACTCATGGGCTGGCGTCCATTGCCGACCCAGTAGGTCGGCGTCCCGCTGCGTCGCGGGATTTTCGCCGGCTGAGAGGTGAATATGGACAATGTCTGGTTGAGGTTCAAAGATTGGATGGCGTGCTGATCGGCATAAGCGCCCACGTGGTAAGCCTGGGCATTATGCATCGAAAAATGAGGCGTGCGATAGGTATAGACATTTGCACGTTCGATCGCCACGCCATTCGTGGATGGTTGAAGCGTCTTCGAGACGAATTTCAAAAGGTTGAATGCCCGGAGCGGCCAGAGATTGATGAGTTTGAAGTCGTTCAGGAAATCATTGGAGAACATCTTGTGGGTTGCGATATAGCGCATGGTGTTATCGATGACTTCAGGATTCGTGAATGCTTCCATATTCCATTGCATCATCATTTGCGCGACACCTTGACCGAGCAAACCTTCTTGGTGCAACTCGCTGACATCAAGCGATTGACTGGACCGGATGATTTGTTCTGAGGCGGGATCATTGAAGATGGCATGGATGACTTCGGGGACTTCATAGTAGGGCTGAAGGTTGTCATCTTGTGCTTCCATCATCTGCTTGAAGCAGTTGAAGAAGCCATTGGTCGATGTGGCCCAACTTCCGGCGAAATCACGGGTCGCTTCTTTTTGCAGGACATAGTCCAGATACGGACGCATCCGGTTGCCGGTCTCATCAGAAACGCGATTGTCGGAATACATCCTTCCGCTTGAAGACACGAAGATATAGTAGGTGCGCGGTGCACCCGAGGCGTCTTGACCGAGATGACGATAACTTTGGGTCGCCATATCCATCCAGAGCAAATCCATGATCATCTTCATGCGATTGACCATTTCAGGATCATTCGCGAACTGGATGAAATTCGCAATCGGCGCGATATCTTCGGGATAATAATTGTTCGAATACCATTCGGTGAATCCATAGAGGAACCTTTGTTCCATCCAGGCGTTGATTCTTTCTTCCGCCATCAGCATATGTTCCGCTCCAGTCTTTTGATCGACCGAGAAAATCGCATCGGGAAAAGTTTGACCGATCAAATACTCTTGTGTGGCGAATAAGATCTGGTGATTCTCCGACCAATAACACATCGAGTCCTCGCCGCCTTGATCCATCCAATACTTGAAATCAAGCATCACGCGACGGATATCGCTTCGGGTCGATACGGGAAGATAATCATAATAGGAAAGGTACAACCTGACCAAGGAGTTCATCCGAAAATCAGCGCAGTCATATCGTCCGTCGATATAGGCATATGTGCCAGTCAATTCTTCGTTGATGAACGTCTCCGTCAGTTCGATGCCATCAGGAAGTCCATCCTGATGCAACCACTGATCAAAATAATAGATCAAACGGTCGCTGCCCCCGGCATTGATCGATTCAAGCGGTCGTTGGGGCAAGGACGCAATGCCCATGTTCACGGCGAACTGAATGCCCACCGATACCACGACGCCGAGCACGAGCACAAGCAACGCGACCCATATGCGTTTCGTTCGACATTTCTTTTTTTTCTTACTCATCATCTATTCCACCTTCCAAGTTATGTGCGAAACCACCGAAATTTTATCACAAACCTTGCCATCTGAAAACCTTATCCCGCAATATTCCAAAAAAAATACACCCATTCAATGGGTGTATCAATAGCTGGTTTTGAATGATTCGACGAAGCGTTTGGCAATCATCGGATCGAACTGCGTTCCCGCATGCTTCCTGATTTCTGCGATTGCTTCTTCGTGCGTCAACTTGGGTCGATATGGCCGATCCGATGTCATCGCGTCGTATGTATCCGCGATTGCGATGATACGCGCCCGCAAGGGGATGTCGGAACCCGAGATGCCTTGGGGATAGCCCTTCCCGTCCCAGCGTTCATGATGAGACAAGATGACCTCAGAAAACTCAATGTATTCGCTCGAAGAAGAGACGATACGATAACCGATCTCCGAATGGCGTTTGACCTCAATCCACTCTTCTTCTGTTAAAGCCCCAGGTTTATTCAATATATGTTCGGGGATGCCGATTTTGCCGATATCATGCATGTTGCCGATGATGCCGAGCAATTTGATCTCATCGCTACGCATGCCGAGCGATTCGCCGATCCGTTGGCATAATTCCGCGACGCGTCTTGAGTGCGCTTCTTCCCGGGAGTTCTTCAGATGCAAGGTGTTTAAAATTGCCTCGATGGCTTCATGTCGGTTCGAAGTCACTTCAAAGAGTTTATGTTTATACATATCGTCTTCAGCCAATTTGATGACTTCATCTATCGCTAAAGTACCGGTTTTGGTTTCAACACCAAAAGAGACCGAGACCGTCATGCCGTGTAGATGGTGTTTTTCAATCCGCTTTTTCGCGCGGTAGATATAGTTTGTTGCTTCGCCTTTGTCGGTGCGTTCAAGCATGATTACGAACTCATCTCCGCCGATTCGCGCCACTTCGCCTTTTCCTTTGAAAGAATCTTGGAGTTCGGTTGCGACGATTTTCAGAAGTGCGTCACCGGCATCATGGCCAAAGGCATCGTTCATGATTTTCAAGCCGTTGATATCCGCCATCACCACGGAGAGGGGGAGGAACGGTTCATCATCCATTCTCAGCATCTCTTCCTGATAGAAGCGCCGGTTCTTCAATCCGGTCAACACATCATGGTAACTGAGATACAGAATCGATTGTTCGTACTTTTTCCGTTCCGTAATATCGTGTGTAAAGATGGTCGCACCGATGATTTTGCCATTTTCGCCGTAAATCGGCGCATAAAAGTTCTCGAGATATTTGCCTTTGGTGTCTTCGACCTCATCGATACGGGTGAAGGTTTCTCCTTTGAGAGCCATGTCAAAGCATGTCTTGATTCGGTAAGCCATCTCTGAATGAACCAGCATTTTCAAATAGTTCATGCCAATGTCAATCTTCACATGATAATAATGGGTAATCATTTCTTTGTGGAAGCGATTGAAACTCAGATAGTTGTAATTCGAATCGATCGCATAGATTTCCATTTCTTTGGGACTGTCGATCGATGCTTGGAGTAATATCCGCTGTTGGCGCAACGTCTCTGATATGCGCAGGCGAAAATCCTGATGGTGGACGGTGATCGCAAGCAAGGCTGTGGCGAATGGAAGCAGACCGATAAAAACCGGCATGATCATGAGTACGACTTCGAGTCCACGTCCCGGGATCGCGAATTGACAAAGAACGGTCACGACATGGATGAAGAAACCAAAGATATAATATTGGATGAACAAAGGCAGTTTTCGAAGTCGCTTCAATTCAATCCTGCCCCAGAACAAACCGATCACAGAGGTCGTGATAATCGTCAAGATGCCGGCATAAACGCCGGATCCGCCAATCGCAAATATGCGAAAACTGATGCCGATGATGGCGGCGATGCTGGTTGTGATCGGTCCGAAAAACAAAGCTGTAACACCAAACAACACACTTCTAGTGTCAAAAATCAACCCTTCGCTGAATTTCCATGGAAAACCCATGATCAAACAGGCGAAGCCGCCGATGAACAATCCGGAGAGGGCTTGTTTCAACGGACTTCTTTCCTTGGGGAGCACATTGGATGCGCCATAGATGAACACGATGGCGAAGAGGAGGATGATGTTTTGAAACATGTTCGAGGCGTAGGAAAAAACCTCTTTGACGATTTCAATGAAACCCATCAGGTTACTCCTTCCTTAACTTGTGTCAACATCATAACTGATAGATATAAGGATTGGTCGTTTTCATGGAGCCGTAGCGTCCGGACATCCCATGTCCGGGATAGATGAGGGTCTCGTTCGACACCATTTGGTCGAGTTTCTTGATGGTATGATGCATCGCCTTCCGGCTACCTGAAGCCAGATCCGTCCGACCCACGCTGTCTAGAAACAAGGTGTCGCCGGAAAATAAGCATCGTTGAATTAAAAATGAGCTCGAGCCGGCCGTATGTCCGGGTGTATGGATCACGCGTAGCATAAGGTTGCAAAACACCATCTCTTCGGTGTCAGAACTCTGAATC
>JAQVTV010000052.1 GCA_028699855.1 Candidatus Izemoplasmatales bacterium
TCAAGCAAGCGGCGAAGTTCCGCTTTGTTGCCTTGGTCTTTGGCGTCGATAATTCTGTGTTTGATCTGATCGAGCAGCGACTGAGGTTGGTCGAAGAAATCAATCATTCCGGTCATGTCGTTGGACATGCGATTCAACAGTCGGGAGACGATGCTGTCGTTGAGTTCTGCGAATGCCTGCGAAAGATACTGTTCCATATGAGATACTTGAGCGTCCAAATGGGATTTGAAGGAATTGAACTGCGTAATCTTGTCGGAAATGAGCGCTTGGATATCGATGGATGTCGGATCATCGATGGGAGAGAACATCAACTGATTGTCCAAGTAATGCTTCATCTCGTGTTGGGAAAATGCTTCATTTGAAGCGATGAGTTGATTTTTTCTTTCCATGAGCGTGCGAATCGAGTCATCCATCTTGATGATTTCGGTATCGAGTGAATGGAATAGGGTCATGATCTCATGGTGGTGACGTGACACAATCTCTTGAAAATCATGCGAATGCGTATCATAAATCGAGAAAATCTGCTCGTTGGAAAGGACGGATTCCAAATAGCGTTTTTTGAATGTATCAAAGAAATCGATGCGCACTTGAATCAGAGCTTTATTCAAATAGTCGATGGTTGGGATGATGTCTTTCGTCCATAAGCGGTCATAATCGAGAATCAGACGGTTGTCCGCATGAACGGATTTTTCTGTATCGGCGATAATTTCCTGACGGTCGACGATCACGGTTTCATCGTGAAAGAAGATGGAGTCTTTTAGATTCTGGGCTTGAATCTTCAAATCAGAAAGCCGCTCTGAAACAGCGTTCAAGTTATTCTGGGTGATGTGGTAATGGGTTTTGGCGTGGTGATTGACTTTATCGAAGAAACGCTCAAAAAGCGCCAACTCATCTTTGAAGGCGGATGCGGTCTGTTCTTGGTAGTGTTTTAGATTGTCGATGTCTTTTTGCAGCTTTTCTTCGTGGTCGGACATGGGAGCCTCCTGTTTAGCCGTTGATGATGCGCTTCTGTTTCTCCTTGGCTTGGGTCTCCTCGCTCGCGATCTTGGTCCGCGTGAGGTCGTTCTTGTTTACGGTTTCCTTGAATATGGTTTCGGTTTTTTCGATAAGCAAGGAGTGGATTTCATCAAACGCGACAAAAGGTTTCAGCGTGATATCATCGTTATCGATGATGTCGCGATTACTCTGTTGTGATTGCAGGAAGTGATTGAGATCATGCGAGAAGAGGGTTTGGGTTTCCACATACTGCGACAGGAATGATTCCTGAGCTTTTTGGATTTGCTTGTATAACACGTAGTAATCATCGGGCAAACGTTTCTTGACGGAACTGATCGCTTCGAGATACTTGGGACGAGAAGTGAACTTTTGGCCTTCGATTGCGGCCATTTGTTGATTCAATAGCTCCATTCTCTTCGTGATCAGCTGGTTTTTGTCGGTATCGATTCGGTTGACGAGCAGTTGGCGTTCGGAGGATAATTCATACGTGCGCTGTTCAAGGCGCTTCAGGGCACGACTAATGGAATCGGTGCGTTGTGATTCGAGCTGCTTGATCAATGCGCTTTCAACCGAGGCCACCACTTCGTTACGTCCCTTCAACAATTGATACACACGTTGATAAGCTTTTTGGCGTTGTTCAAGGAACTTGCGTTCAGACTCATAGTGTGACTTCTCAAGTTTGAGCATCATATTGCGTGCATGCGTATTGTCGTCGATGATCTTGCTTAACTCTTTCTTGATGAATGCGAGTTGTTTCTCGTTTTGTTGGGTATACGTGATATAGGACTGGTTCACAGCCAACACTTTGTCTTTGAAGACCCGCTCAAGTTTATGGATATCTTTTTGGTAATGCGACAAGGTGCGACGTTTCTTTTTGCCGATATTGACGGCTTGATAAATCAGTTGGTCGTAATAGGTATCGATCATTTTCAGGGTATGAGCTGCATGGGCATTAGCACGATCGATGAACAGCACGTCCTGATGGATAATGGCGGTTTCGGCTTTGTCGATGGCAGAAGAAAGCGTGGACTTGAGCGATGCGAGGAATGTCAAGGACTTGACATAAAACGATAGCAACGTCTGTTTGGCTTTCTTGGGCGAAGTCCGCTTTCTCATCAAGGCATTGCGGGAAGCATCTGCGAGGATGCAGTATTGGGTGAAGAAGCGATGGTGGGTATGAGAGAGTTCGTTTCCATCATAAGCCGGATGGATCTCCATGATCGCTTGTCTGGCATGCGAGAAAGATAAATCGATCCGATGACACACAAAATGCAAGAAGAGGTTGTGTGCGATGATCATCGCGCTTTGCTGTGTCGCATTCGCCGTATCAAGACCCATCAACAGGTGTTTGAGTCTTATGATATGGGGCTCCCACAGCTGCGCGATGGATGCTTGAGCCGTGAATAAATGATGATGATACATCTGGATGGCTTGACGGCTTTTGAGCACCTTCCGTTCCAATTGCTCATTGACTTCGCGTTTGATGCGCTCGCGTTGACCTTCGAGGTGATAGGCATATTCGCGGGTATTGTCAGATTGCGCGATGCGTGCTTGAAAGTGTTCGTGGTCTCGGGTGTTGAGATCAAGTATGCTTTGGGTGCGGTGGATGTATTCGATGACGTGATCTGACCCGTCGCTTTTCTGGTTTTCGTGGTTGATGTGCAATTGTTGGTACTTGCGGGCATAGAGATGGTTGATGGAGTCGAAGCGATACGAAATGTCCAGTTCAGCCAATTGTTCCTTCAAACCAGATGACACCATTTCATGGTTGTGAATCTTCGTGAAATACGTCAGTTCACGCTCAAAGGCGATATCACGGATCTCTTTCTCGAGGTCTATGAGGGCCAGTTGATGGGTGAGATCGACATTCAGGAGTTGCTGTTCCAGATGAAGATGGGTCACAGACCGTTCCACCAAGAGCAGATTCTCGCGATAGGCGGCGAGCGAACGGATTTTCTGCGTGTTGATATCGTGTTGGTAACACGCAAAATAGGCGTCGTTGTCAAGACGAGCGACATATTTATCATAGTCACCCGTGACATCGGCGTTTTCCATTTGTTTGCGTATTTCAGCGATTTCCAACTGATTTTGCGATTCCAGAGTAATGATATTCTTACTCAAAGTATCGATAGCTGAAATCATGTCGGTCAATTTGGCCGTCACGCCATTGATCTGGGCGATGACCCTGATTTTATAGTCTTCTACGGTTTTTGCGCTTTGCTTGATGTATTGATACTTGCTTTCGGTGATACGCTGGTTGTAAGCGATGAGATCCGACAACTGATTATCCAACTCCGCAAAAGTCTCATTGGTGTAAAAAGCGAAGTTGCTGTAGAGGTCGATGCTGTTCTGAATGAAAGAAGCCGGCATCAAATACGCGAGTTTGATTTCTTCGGTTCGTTGGAAAGAATCAACCTTGATCTTTTTAATCTCATTTTGGTATTTGGAAATGAACATATCCGTCATCGCTTGGTTGCGATGCAGGAGGTATTCAGCCTTTTTTTGTACGATTTCATATTGCATGATGGCCTTTTCGAGTTGAAGGCGATTGCCTTCACGATCATACGTCAAAATCCGGGATCCGATGATTTTCAGAGACCGCTCGAGTTCTGCCCGAATCATCGCTTCAAAGACGGATCTTTTATGGTTCACATCTTTGATTTTTTTGACAAATTGGCGAATATTCGTTTGATTCAGGAGCGTATGCGGCTTTTGTCTCTCGTGTGACAGCTTTAAGATCGATTGCATGTGATGAGTAAAGACTTCAGACGTTGATTTGAAGATCGAGGTGAGGTTGTTTTTGGTTTCACGGAGTTTTTCTAACGTCTGCAGGATGGATTCGTTCATGAACTTCGTGTCATTCATTTGATCGTGACCGAGTTGTTTTCCGAGTTCACTCAACGCATATTTGGATGATTCAATGGTCCACAGCAGTTGGTTGGCTTGGTCGGAGTTGATATTTTGATAATCGAGGAACGTCTGTGACAAACGTTCGTTTTCCATGTCGATGAAGTCGTGATGCACCTGCATCTCATGATCGATCCGCTGGTTGATTTCCAACGTGAGTTGAAGGTAGTGTTGGTAGGCTTCCTGTTTCAACTCGTCGATGGTGTCCATGACTTGGTTGAACTGCGCATTTTCTTCGTTGATTTCTTCTTGAACATCGGTTTCATGTGCACGGACATGTGCATCGATTCCCGCGAATAATTCGACATACTCGCACCGAATGAAGTTTAAGGCGGCTTGATAGTCGTGTTCACGATTTGTGTAGTCATGAAGATGGGATTGTGCGATTTCCTCGAAATGTGTGTGAAGTTGACCAAGCTCAATTTCGTGGTGGGCAAGATGCATATACAAATCACGCTCAAGTTTCTCTCGAGCGTTCTTGAAATCGGATTCAAGCTTCGGAAAGTGTTTCAGGTAATACGATATAATATCGCGATTTTTTGCCATTTTACCACTCCGAACTAGTGCTATGTATTTATTATAATACACATAATATCATAATTCAATAAAACAGTAGGAAATAAATCGCGTGATTTATCGCCGATATTTGATATAATAGAAGCGAGGTGTTCACACTATGGATAAACGCATTACTTCCAACAATTTACTTGTGGATGATGAAATCGAAGTTACATTGCGTCCGCAATTTTTTAGTGAATATATTGGTCAGACAAACGTCAAAGAGATGATGTCAATCGCCGTGCAGGCAGCCAAAAAGCGCGCGGAGTCGCTTGATCACGTGCTCTTGTACGGACCGCCAGGTTTAGGCAAAACAACGCTTGCGCAAGTCATTGCGAATGAACTGCAAGTGTCAATCAAAATCGTCAGTGGACCGACCATTGAACGCACCGGAGATCTTGCGGCGATTCTCACTTCTCTAGAGCCGGGAGATGTGTTGTTTATCGACGAGATACATCGACTTCCGAAAATCGTTGAAGAAATCTTGTATTCTTCCATGGAAGATTTCGTCATTGACATAGTGGTTGGAAAAGATTCAGGCGCAAAGTCGATACGGGTTGATTTACCGCCATTTACCTTGATTGGCGCAACCACACGTTTCGGTGATTTGTCCGGACCGTTGCGCGAGCGATTCGGCATTGTCCATCGCCTTGATTTCTATGAGGATTCCGAGTTGGAAACCATTTGTTCCCGCACGGGAAGAATATATGAATGCCCAATCGAGGAAGCCGCAGTGAAAGAATTGGCGATGCGGAGCCGTGGCACGCCTCGGATCGTCAACCGTTTGTTTCGTCGTGTGCGGGATTTCGCCGACATCTTGGGGGACGGAACGGTCACCCTGGAAATTACGCGCAAGGCTCTTGACAAACTGAAGATAGACGATTGCGGTTTGGATCGAAAGGATCGCGAGTATTTGGGTGCAATCATCGAAAAATATCGCGGAGGGCCCGTTGGTCTGGAAACCATTGCAACATCCATCAGCGAAGATCCGCAGACACTTGAAGACGTTTACGAACCTTTTTTGATTCAAAAAGGATATCTGTCGCGGACGCCTCGAGGGCGCGTTGTTACGGAGAAAGCCTATCGTCACTTGAAGAAATCATTTCAGGATAGCTTGTTTTAGATGAAAACACGTGATTTCGCCTATGAACTGCCCAAGGAATTGATTGCGCAGACGCCACTCGAAAATCGTGCCGATTCAAGGCTGTTATTGCTCGATCGCGATACCGGAGCCTCACGTCATGCACATTTTTATCATTTGCCTGATTACCTCCACGCCGGGGATGTCGTTGTGCTCAATGACACGAAAGTGTTGCCCGCACGTCTGATCGGTGTGAAAGCAGAAACCAACGCCCACATCGAGATATTGCTTCTGAGACAGATCAAGGGTGATGTGTGGGAAACTTTGGTGAAACCGTCGCGACGCGTGAAAGTCGGCACGAGGATCGTCTTTGGTGACGGGTTGATTGAAGCCACATGCATATGTGAGTCCGATGAGGGGCTGAGGCATTTGGAGTTTCGATATCAGGGTATTTTTTATGAAGTTCTCGAACGACTGGGAGAAATGCCCTTGCCCCCCTATATCCACGAGAAACTGCTCGACCGCAGCCGTTATCAGACGGTCTATTCCAAAGAACTCGGGAGTGCCGCCGCGCCGACTGCCGGACTGCATTTCACCCCGGAACTTTTGCATCAGATAGCCGATAAAAACATCGAGATCGTCTATCTGACTTTACATGTGGGTTTAGGGACTTTTCGCCCGGTACAAGTCGATGACATCCATGCGCATCAGATGCATCGAGAATACTACCACCTGTCTTCAAAAAGCGCGTCGATTCTCAACAAAGCGAAAAGCGAAGGCAGAAGAATCATCGCTGTCGGAACCACATCCACGAGAACGCTTGAGAGCATCATGCAGTTATATGGGACATTTAACGAAGCCTCGGGTTTCACAGACATCTTCATTTATCCCGGATACGTTTTTCGAGCCATTGATTGTCTGATCACCAATTTCCATTTACCGATGTCGACTTTGATCATGATGGTTTCGGCATTCAGTTCTCGGGAACATATTTTAGCGGCATATCAAGAAGCCATTCGAGAACGCTATCGCTTCTTTTCATTCGGCGACGCCATGATGATCGGCAGGAACTTGTGGTAAAAAAAAACTGGTCGATTACCAGTTTTCTATAAGGGCTTGATGGTTTTGATGAGGTATAGGCAGGGAGTATCGAGTAGCGCAACGATGATTTTGATGATATAAGTCGATATAAAGATCTGAAAGACGATATCGAGGGAGTAGACGCCCACAAAGGCGATGGGGACAAAAATCAATGTATCGAGTAATTGGCTCAGAAATGTCGATCCATTGTTTCTAAGCCATAAATATCGATTTTCCGGCCATCTGAGTCTGATTT
>JAQVTV010000053.1 GCA_028699855.1 Candidatus Izemoplasmatales bacterium
TAGGCATCGGGTGTCGTGTGTTTGATGCGTTCGATGATGGCGGGATAGTCCAAATTCCCTTGACCGGGCGGAACTTGACGGATTTGGCCCTCGGTCACGACAAAATCCTTAAGATGATAGATCTTGATCTTGTCAGCGAAGCGAGCGAGACACTCATCCAGAATCAAAAGGGATTGGTCTACATTCCCGATATGAAGAAAATTGAACAGGTCCACTGTGACCAGAAGATTGGGACTTGGGATCTGCTTTAGAAGATAAGACACGCGTTCAGAATCATACATCACATGATTATACGCGCCTTCAATGGCGATGTGGGCATGATGGTGTTCGGCTGTGGATACGAGGTCGCGCATAATCCGGATCACGCGTTCAAGCGTTTGCGGAAGATGGTTATCTGGAACATATCCCCAAGGATTGCCCATCAGCGAACCCGTTTCGGTTCCCACCGTCATCGCGCCGATTTTGGGTGCGATCTCCAAATGCTTCTTAAAGTTTGCGATACCTTCTTGAACGACTTTAGAATCGGGATGCACCGGATTGAAATACGCTCCGAGCATCATGATGCCCACATGGGGGAAATCACGACGGATCCATTCGAGATCGTCTAAATCGATGTCATCGGTCAAAGCTTTTTTGAAGACGAGTTGCGCGCCATCGAAACCCAGGCTTGTCAATGCATCGTGATGTGCGCTCAATGACATCTTCCCGAGGTCATGCGCGCGCATTCCGAATCTAATCACTGAAATCCCCGAGATATCCGAGCTTGCGACTGATGTTCTCCGCGATGGTGATCAGCTCATCAGCGAGCTTCGCCCGGTCGATGTGTTCTTCTTGAAGTCCGCTGGCGACCAACACCCCGCAGACTCGGTTCTCGAAATTCCATACCGGAGTAGCCAATGTACAAATATGGTTTCCGTTTTCCGGTTTGGAGAAGGCATGGCGGTCGCTTTTGATTTGTGCATATTCTGCGAGTCGCTGGTTTTCTACTTTCTTGTCAAACACGGAAAAACACTGCCCGATCGGGTTGTGTTCAAAATCACGTAGAACGGTTCCGATTTCCTCTCGCGTGATGATTTTGCTTTGGTCGGATTGATATTTGAAGACATAAACGATTTTATCGTTGATGCGCTTGGTGATGAATACCGTGCGTCCGTGCCGATCCGCAAAATCCTTCATGTCATATTGCGCAGCTTCAATCAAATTGGAATTTTTGGTGTATACGGATCCGATTGCGAACATTTTCGAACCGATGACATAATTTTTGAGACGCGGATCCTTATAGTATATCGCATCCGCCTTGTAAAGCGTTTGGAGAAAATCATAGACTGTTGCCTTGGGGATGTCGAGCATACGATAGATTTGTCCCAGCGTTAATCCTTCGTCATGTTTGGCGATAAGCTCGAGAATCGATAGAATGCGGTTGACTGATCTGTTTTCTTTCATCTTTGTACCCGTCCTGACTGGTCTCCGCCCATGAGAGCTTCCACCTCTTTGATTGTCATCATATTGAAATCGCCATGAATCGTGTGCTTGATGGCACTCGCGGCGACAGCGAAGTCAACTGCATATTGGGGATCTCCCTGCTGGATCAGGCCATGAATCAAACCCGCGCTGAAGGCATCGCCTCCGCCCACGCGGTCAATGATGGGCATGATCTGGTACCGTTTGGACTCATAGAATGTAATGCCGTCGTATAAGAGCGCGCTCCATCCATTGTGCGAGGCGGAATACGACTCCCTGAGCGTCGTTGCGATATACTTGAAACCATAAGCTTCATGCAAAGATCGAAACATCGCCTTATAGTTTTCGACTGATAGTTCTCCTGAAGTCACATCCGTATGCTCAGGCTTGAAACCGAGTACTTTTTCCGCATCTTCTTCGTTGCCGATCATCACATCGACATAGGGCATAAGTTCTCGCATCACTGTTTGGGCTTGTTTGGGGGTCCATAGCTTTTGGCGATAATTGAGGTCTACTGAAACGACGACTCCGTGTTTTTTAGCCGAAATCAACGCGTTGCGGACCAGTGTTGCCGCATGTTCACTCAACGCGGGCGTAATTCCGGACCAATGAAACCACACCGCGTCCTGAAAGAGTCGTTCGAAATCAAGCGCATCGGGAGCGATGGTTGCCATCGCACTGCCGCTACGATCATAAATGACTTTGGATGGACGCATACTTGCACCGGTTTCGAGATAGTAGATCCCGAGTCGATCGCCTCCACGCAATATTTCCTGTGTGTGGACGCCGAAGTGTCTCATCTGATTCAATGCTGCATCTCCCAGCTCATTTTGCGGTAAACGGGAAAGGAAATAAGCATCATGACCCAACTGAGCAAGGCTGACCGCTACATTGGCTTCGCCGCCACCGTAGACCACATCAAAGGTATTGGCTTGGACAAAGCGTTGATTTCCGGGTGGTGAGAGCCGAAGCATGATCTCACCTAATGTCATTATTTTAGCCATGGAGACTCTCCTTTTTTTCTAAAGCGCGTCGCACTTCCGCGACAAATTTTTGAGCGTTCTCTTTGACGGCTTGATAGTCACCCGTTTGAGCGGGACGAGTTAGTTCTCCGCCCACACCAATCATGACGACGCCGGCGTCAAACCACTCA
The DNA here is from genome assembly GCA_028699855.1 of Candidatus Izemoplasmatales bacterium. Taxonomy (GTDB): domain Bacteria; phylum Bacillota_I; class Bacilli_A; order Izemoplasmatales; family Hujiaoplasmataceae; genus JAAYZB01. The sequence goes on from JAQVTV010000053.1 coordinate 2,615, forward strand.
TGAATATTCGCCAGACTAACCCCTCCGGTCGGCATGATACATAAGTCAGGAAAAGGTCCGAGGAGCGCTTTGACATACGACGGACCAAACGCGCTTCCTGGAAAGAGTTTGATGATTGATACGCCAAAATTTCGGGCCTGGACAATTTCAGTCGGTGTCAGACATCCGGGAATATAAGGCAGGTTCTCGGCCATAGCGAAAAGTGCGACCTCGCGGTCAAACGCGGGGCTCACGAGAAAACGTGCACCTGCACGAACAGCTGCGACCGCCATGTCTTTACACATGATCGTGCCTGCACCGATCAACACATCAGAATCGGCATATTCTGCGACGAGTGCGGATAATACTTTCTCAGGTTGAGGAACGGTATAAGTCACCTCAATCACGCGAACTCCGCCCTCAATCACCATATGTGCAATGTGAATGGCTTCGTTTTCAGACGCCGCACGAATCACAGCGACGATTCCGGATGTTTTCATTTGTGATAATAGTTCACGACTCATACGATATCCCCCGTACACAGTATATCATAATAGACGGTTGGTTCCAAGTGATTCACACGAAATCATTCACGAATGATGTTTGTGACATGTTCTGTCACAACCGCTTCGCCACGATAGCCTTCAAGATGAACATTCACGAGCTTGATCATTTCGACTTCTTTGAATATCAGTCCCGCATATTGCATCGGGTCGAGATAGCTCATCATCGCGGGAATATCGCTGATCGCGTCTTCCGCGTAGGTGAAATGAATGTTTTCAAGTGCGATTGAGCGAATCGGTTGTTCCGGCAAACCATAGAAGAATCCTGCCGCGACATGGACATTCGTACAGACCATGTTCTTGAATGTGAATTTCCCTAAATATGGCGTTTTCTCATCAATCGGCAGTTTGGATTTCGACCACACATATTCCGTTTTTCCATCGACATCACAATAATAGAACATATTGATTACCAGTGGTGTCAACACATGGTCCATGCGAATGTTCTCGAAACTGATCCCGTCGATGATCGCCGACTCACCTCTGCCGCGACGAGTCTTGATTCTCAAGCCGCGGTCGGTATGTTCGAACACACATTGGCGGACTTCAAGATCCTTGATGCCTCCGCTCATTTCGCTGCCTAAGACGACGGCACCGTGTCCGTATGCCATATGACAATTTCGGATGGTGATCCGCTCCGAAGGACGCCGATGCTTCATTCCCATCTCATATTTACCGCTTTTGATGGCGATACAATCGTCTCCGACTGAAAATCGTACGCCGATAATTGATACATCGCTACAAGACTCGGGATTACACCCATCGGTGTTGGGAGAATCCTTGGGGCTTTCAAGATATAAATCAAGAAAATTGACTTTTTCACAAAAAAACGGATGCAAATTCCATGAAGGTGTGTTCTTGATGGTCAAACCGACGACATGCATCTCCTGACAATGGGAAAAGTACACCCCTTTCGGTCGATATGCTCCCCCGCGCATCACTTTATGGTTGATCCACCAATCGCTATTATGAGCGTTTTCGTCGATTGTACCTTCGCCTATCACATGGACATGATGCACTTGAAGTCCGGTCAAAAGACTCGCAAACGTCGGAAGCGGTTCGCCTTCCCAACTCGACAGCTCGAGTTCTTGATTGCTTCTATCGGTGATGGATGCGGGAAGAATAGGATAGAACGTTCGATCTGTTCCACCCAGAAGCACGGCGGACCGATCGATTTCGAGCGTCATATCGCTTTTCAAAAATAAGGGATAACTATAAAAGGTTCCTCCGGAGAGCAAGACTCTTCCGCCCGGTTTCACGGCGTTGATCGCGGCCTGGATGGCGAACGTATCATCGCTGACCCCATCGCCCCTCGCCCCGAAGTCACGCACATCCAGACTCATGCTTTCCTGAAGCGTTCTCGCTTCAAGCACATCTTCATCAACCCGAATGGAATACGTCGTGTCGGGAGACAGAGAAAAAAGCGAGAACACATTCGTTCTGACGTGATCCTTGACGAGCACATCGTCGCAATAAACCGCGTAAGGAACGGCTGCGTAAAATATTTCCTGATTCATGCATTCAAACGTCAAAGAACGTGAAGAGGCATGGATTAAACGGATCATCATGATTCTGTCTCCTTTCTTCGTTTCCATTTGACGATCATCATCCGCACACGGCACCAGACGATATCATATAAGAGATACAACACTCCGAACGTAAACGGGTCAGCCGTCGATTCGCTGATGATATCGCCAATGGTCCTGAACTCAAGCACATCCACCCAAAGATAGAGCGTGAAGTGGATCGAAGTCGCGATGATGATGATGTAGATCAACGTGGCAAGCAAACTGAGAATGGATTTCCGCTTGATCTGATGCGGCAGAAAACGCTCGGTGCCGTGATCGGCGGTATGCATCCAATTGATGACCGGAATCACGAAGTATTCGACACTAAGTACCATCAACAAAATCCAGATCACAAAGCGATCGAGATAATCAAAACCGATGCCTAATCCGTAAAACGACAGGAAAAACGTCATGCCCGCTATCCAAAACTTGAAAAAACCGATTTTATAGCGGGCGGGTATGGATGCGAATTTATCTATGAAATAGGGATTCGGTCGGTCCGAGGAATCCCTATTCTTTTTCTTTGACATATTTCCAGTTCACATAAAACCATGCAAAGATGGTTCCAATCAAAATGAGTGTCGATCCAATGAGAAAAATGGTATAGGACATTTTCGCGACGTCGCTCATGACATATGTCGGTTTGAGGCGTTGTTCACGATAATAAATGGTCGTATAAAAAATGGAAATGCCTGATAATAGAACCGTGATGAATGACATGAGAAAAACGCCACCTGGAGAGCGTTTCTTCGCAAACGTGACTGTGTTGAACAATTGGATGATGCTCAAAAGATAGATGATGAAAACCGCGATGGCGGCGAGATTATTGTAGGTCGTGTCCGAGAGCCGTTTCAATGCGTAAAAATGCGAGTTGAAAATGAACGCATCTCCTGAAGCCGGTTTGAATGAAAAATCGAGTGACCCCGTGATGATCAAGGTGCCGATCAGCGCGAAAATCATGGGAATCTTTTGCTTATTAAATGAATACCAACGCTGATACCATGGGACTTTTCGAACAGTTGGCTGGATATTCGTCTGTCGGTTATTCTCCATAGATACGCGCCTCCGTTTCGGGGTCAAAGAAATACATGTTCTCCACGTCAAATTGATAGATGACTTCATCATTGGCCTGAATCGCTTTGGTCTCGGGAATTTTGGCAGTCACCGAAGTGTCGCTGATCAAGAAGTGGATCAAGGCCTCTGAACCCAGAAGTTCAAAGATGTCCACTTGGGATCGGTGACCACTCTGTCCTGAATTCAATGGAAAAACCCGGATATGTTCGGGTCGCACCCCGAGTATGACCGTTTGACCAAAATATCCTTTCGAACGTAAAATATTATAACACGGATGTTCAGTGATATCTACCTTCACATCTTTAATGATCAATGAACCTTCAGTGTCGATGCGGACTGTGAAGATGTTCATCGGCGGTGTGCCGATAAAATTTGCGACAAAGAGATTCACGGGATCATGATAGATATCATAAGGGGAGGCAACTTGCTGGATGTATCCGTCCTTCATCAGCACAATGCGATCCGCAAGCGTCAAGGCCTCGATTTGATCATGTGTGACATAGATCATCGTCGTCTGAAGACGATGATGAAGTGCTTTCAGTTCCTTGCGCATGATGCCACGCAATTTCGCGTCAAGATTCGATAGTGGCTCATCGAGCAAAAAAACCTTGGGATCACGGACAATCGCGCGACCCAAAGCCACACGCTGACGTTGTCCTCCGGACAGATGTGCTGGTTTACGATTGAGGTAGGGAACCAAACCCAAAATATCGGCAGCCCACATCACGCGTTCATGGATCAGATCCGACTTCTCTTTTCTTAAGACAAGACTGAAGGCCATATTATGGTATACGGTCATATGCGAATAGAGTGCGTAGTTTTGGAAGACCATGGCGATATCGCGATCTTTCGGCGCGAGATTGTTAATGATCATATCGTCCATGAACAATTGACCG
>JAQVTV010000054.1 GCA_028699855.1 Candidatus Izemoplasmatales bacterium
CACCTCTACCGCCTTCGCCACCACTTCGGGAGTTTCCGGTGTTTCTTCGGCTTTGACGGGGTGTTTCATCAGTTCATCCACTGATAAATCCCGACGATGGATTTTGGAGCGGTCCTCATTGTTGACGATCAAAAACTCATAATAGGAACTGCCATAGCGCTTCTTTGCCTCTTCTTTGGTCAACTTCTTGGTGGTGCGAAACGCATCATATTTTTTATCGATGTCCCCGAAAAAGGAGCGATCCGTCGGCACGCTGACTTCATCTTTGACCGCCTTGCCGAAAATCGGAGAGACGAATTTTTGCTTCATCGACTCCTTGTCTTCGAGTTTGGTAATCTTGGGGATGAAGAACGGCCGCGAATCTGCAGTACGCGAAAAACCAGGAACGATCCGTTCGGGCCATTTCTGCTTTTTGCCAAACATCTTAATCCCCCCTCTTATTTCTCATCGGCGATTTCTTCATCGATCAGTTGATCGATTTTCGCCTCGATTTGCGCTTCGTCTTCTTCTTGTGCCTGGAAGATTTTTTTGCTGTAGATCTTATTGGTCTCTTCACCAAAAATCTCAATGATCATCTTGCAGACCTCTTTGGTCAACAACGTCACCGAGGGCTTGATGGTCAATTTCCGGAACCAGTAGATGGGATTGGCGTAGTTCAATACCGCCCGGCTGAATGTGTAGAGTTTGGTCACCTGATATTTCCGACTCAGTTTCATCAGTTTCGAGTTGTCGAGCGCCTTCTTCTTCTGCAAGATGTTCACAATCGTGGATATCCGATGATTCTTGAAGTGGCGAATGATTTTCCCGTTAACGATGGTTTCGATCCGCGCGGTCACATAATAGTTCAAGTCGAGCAACTCCTGAATCGACAGTTCATACATCGGATACTTCGAGTCCGGAAAATAATAACTCGCGATTTCCTGCATGAGTTCCAAAGAGAGATCGAATGCCACGCGAAAATATGCATTGTCCGTGAATTTGACGGTGTCGATGAGTTCCTGATGTTTTTCTTCGATCAGACTTTGGATATGTGTGTCGCTCAAAGTCTGTTCCTTGCTTAAGAAAATTTTCCGCCTCGCTCTGCGATTCGTGACGAGCATCAAGGAGATGAATAATGTCAAGAGCACAAAACCCGTGAGCATACCCAGAATAAAATTGCGCACATCCGGCCAAGTCACGAGAAAAAGCAGCCAACGATCGATTGAGAAGTCCATGATTCATCACCTCGCCTACGAGACAAATTATACCCCATCCCCCCTCATTTATCAATAAGATATCATTTGCCAATACACGGGGTTTATGAGATAATAATGAAAAGGTGAGAAAATGAACACATATTTGATTGCACTGGATTTGGATGGCACCATCCTATACGATTTCGATTCTCTCAGTGAAGAACTGTGTCTTTTTATGCGAAAAGTCCAACAACACGGCCATAAAATCGTGATTGCCACAGGCAGGCCTTACCGTAGCTCGAAGTTCGTATACGAGCGTTTCGGACTCCAAACTCCCATCATCAACTATAACGGTGGCCTTGTCACCCATCCCCAAGATGCGCTGTTCCCGCATCTCAATTATACGATACGGAAAGAAGCCATCATCGATATCTTCGAACAAAACATCCATCATATCCGCAACGCCTTCAGTGAAGTCAAGGATTCCATCTATCTCTATCAAGAAGAAAAATCGATCGAACCCCTGCTTCATGTCGACGGTGCATCGCTGATCAAAGTCGGACACCTCAAAGACACACTTGAAACCGATCCCAATGGTTTCATCATCATCGGTAAACAAGGTCAAGGCCATTATATCGCCGATTATATCCATCACCGTTATCAAGGAGAGGTGTTGGCCCGAATCTGGGATCTGAGCGGTGAGTACGACTCCATCGTGGAAGTCTATACGCCGGAAACCAACAAAGGCAAAGCCTTGGAATATGTCGCTCACACTCTCGGGTTTTCCCGCAGCGGAGTGATCGCGATCGGCGACGGACACAATGATATCGAACTGCTCGAATACGCCCACATCGGTGTGGCAGTCAAGAATGCCCATCCGGATCTTCTCAAAGTGGCGGACATCATCCTCGATCATACCGCAAAAGAAGGTGCGGTCGAAACATTTCTCAGAGGCTTCCTCGGAATACAATAAAAGGCTGTCGCATGAAACGGTGAGTGTTCATGTCGCAACAGCCTTTTTTTTATTTTTTCTTGGGATCGTACCCCATCGGGTCGGTCATGCGGGATGACATTTTTTCCATTTGTTGCGGCGACATATTGACCATCTGGCGCATCATTTTCTGTTGTTTTTCCAACATCGTAAGTAAGCGATTGACTTCGGTGGTCGACCTTCCGGATCCCCGTGCGATCCGATTGCGTCGACCGCTGCTACGCTCCACGAGTTCTGGTTTTCTACGTTCCTCAGGTGTCATCGAGCGGATGATCGCCTCAATATAGACCAGCTGTTTGTCATCCACTTTCTCGGAGTTCGCCAACTGGGACATTCCGGGAAGAAACTTGAGTATTCCCGAAAAAGCCCCCATGCGTTTGATCATTTTCATCTGTTTGAGGAGGTCGTTGAAGTTGAAACTGCCTGACATCATCTTTTCCATCATCGACATGGCTTCGTTCTCATCGATTTCCTCGGTCGCTTTTTCAATCAATGATACGACATCGCCCATGCCCAAAATCCGTGAAGCCATCCGTTCGGGATGGAAGATCTCGATCTCATTCAATTTTTCGCCGGTTCCGGCAAACTTGATCGGAATGCCCGTGACCTTGCGCACCGATAAGGCCGCGCCCCCACGTGTATCTCCGTCGAGTTTCGTCAGAATACATCCGGTGATCGCCAATTTTTCATGAAAAGCGCTGGCGACGTTGACCGCGTCCTGACCCGTCATGGCATCTACCGTCAGCAAGATTTCATCGGGAGACACGATTTTCTTGATGTCTGTGAGCTCGTCCATCAATGTTTCGTTGACGTGCAATCTTCCTGCGGTGTCGATAATGACAAGATTCAGCGCTTCTTTGGCGGCGTAACGCAAACCTTCCTTGACGATATCGCGGGGATCGCGTTCGTTCCCAAGCGAAAACACAGGAATGTCGAGTTGTTTGCCCACCACCTGCAATTGATCGATCGCAGCGGGTCGATAAATGTCAGCGGCGATAAGGAGCGGGTTCTTTCCTTCGTTTTTCCGGAGCAATTGTGCGAGTTTTCCGGCGGTCGTCGTTTTTCCGGTTCCTTGAAGCCCGACCAACATCACCACGGAAATACCCGAATCCTTCAGGTTGATCGGTACCGCTTCGGTTCCCATCAAAGCCTTCAATTCATCATTGACGATTTTGACAACTTGTTGCCCGGGATTAAGACCCTTCATGATTTTTTCGCCCAAGGCCTTGTCTCTGATTTCCTCGGTGAACTCCTTCACGACGCGATAGTTCACATCCGCTTCAAGCAATGATAACCGGACTTCGCGAAGCATTTCCTCGATATCGTTGTCATTGAGCCGGGCTTTTCCGGTCAAACGCCGGAAAGCCATTTGAAAACGGCTGGTCAAATTTTCAAATGCCATGTCATTCCACCTTTTCGAGTTCTGTGATCAATCCCAGATAGCCTTCTTTACTCAAGTCTTCTTTGGCTTTCTTGAAAATGGATTGACGTTTATTGCGTTTAGACAAAAGACTCAACTTCTCTTCATAGTAGTCGAGAATGCCAAGCGTGTTTTTGATTTGGTCATGGACGGCGTTGCGCGTCACATTCATGATTTTCGCGATTTCCGATAAAGAATAATCATCAAAATAATGATACGAAAAATAGGCCCGTTGCTTATCCGTCAACAAACACCCGTAGATATCGTAAAGTTGATGGTATTTCAATTTTTCGTCTAATAGTTCCATTGACACATTCTCCTATTCAAAGAAATCGGCAAACAAACCGTAGATATAATCCTCAATGTCGAAATAATCTAGATCAGTGATTTTTTCTCCCAGGCCCACAAAACTGATCGGGATTCCCAGTTCCTGCCGGATCGCGAGCACGATGCCACCCTTGGCGGTTCCGTCAAGTTTCGTCAGGACGATGCCGCTGATATTGGTCACTTCATGAAACACTTTTGCTTGTTGAAGGCCGTTTTGACCGGTCGTCGCATCGATCACTAGGTAGGTTTCATATATCTGGTTTGGCAGTTCGCGTTGAATGGTCCGATTCATCTTGTCGAGTTCACGCATCAGATTGACTTTGTTCTGCAACCTTCCCGCCGTGTCGATGAGCAACACATCGCATGACTCCTGTTTCGCCAATCGAATGGCTTCAAAGACCACGCTTGATGGATCGGCTCCGGGATTTTTACTGATGACCTTGCACCCCACGCGTTCTCCCCAGATCTTGAGTTGATCGATCGCACCGGCACGAAAGGTGTCCGCAGCCGCCATCATCACCGATTTGCCCTCGGCTTTGAGTTGATATGCGAGTTTCCCGATCGATGTCGTCTTTCCGGTTCCATTGACTCCGACCATCAGGATAATCGTCGGTCCTTGTTCATTGAAGCGGATATGCGTATCGACAATCTCATCATTCAAGTACAATGCGAACAATTGATCCACGATGACATCCTCAAGGTCGCGAGGTACGGTCATCTTTCTTTTTTTGACTTCATCCTTCAGTGACGCGATGAAGCGAATGACCGTATCGACGCCGATATCGGCCATGATGAAGATCTCTTCGATCTTCGAAAACAACGCCTCGTCGATCGCTTTTTCTGTGATCAAAACATCTTTCAACGAGCGGATCGCAGCTTTTCGGGTTTTCGCCATACCGGCAATGAACTTCTGCCTTCTCGCTTTCTGGTCTTTTGCTTGAAACAATTTTTGGAAAATGCCCATCCGAATCCACTCCGTTTCACCAGAGATATTATATCACACCTCTTCAAAATTGGGAAAAAGAAACTCCTAAGGAAAACGCCAATGGATTAATCCATTTGGCGTTCATTCCGGTTCAAGATGAAATGCGATATTATTTCTTCGTTTCCGTGCAGTCAGGATTCAGACACAGCAGTGCATGTGTATCATTTGTGACCATGGTCTGCCCGCACTTAGGGCACACTTCACTTGCAAGAGCGTAAGAAGCGACGTAATCACATTTGGGATAGGTCGAGCACCCCAAAAACTCGCTGCCTCGATTTTTCCCGCGTTTAGCCAAGCGGACGACGAGTTTTCCCTCATGACATTTCGGACAGACGATATTCGTCGTGTGCGGTTTCTTTCGATTCTGTTTGGTTTCATCCGGCTTGATATATTTACACTTCGGATAATTCGAACACGCTTCAAAATCACCATAGGCACCTTTTCTGATGACCATCTTCGACCCGCATTTCGGGCAATCCTCTCCGGTTTCTACGGGTTTTTCTTTCTTGATGTTTTTGAATGCTTCTTGGACAAGAGGCACAAAATATTCATAGAATTCCCGGATGATCGTCGTCTGATTGATCGTGCCTTCAGCAATCGAATCTAATGTGTCTTCCATTTTCTTTGAGTAATTCGCGCTGACAAATTCATGGAAAAATTCATTCAGTTTCGCGATCGTCTTGATTCCTTGTTCAGTCGGAAAGAACTTCTTTTCCTTGAATGTCACATATTTTCGGCTTTTGATCACTTGAATGGTTTGGGCATAGGTGGATGGTCTCCCGATACCCAAATCCTCCATTTCCTTGATCAAACGCGCTTCGTTGTAGCGTTGCGGTGGGGCGGTGAAGAGTTGTTTCTTCTGGATCTCTTTCGCCTCAAACACCGATCCTTCCTCAAGCGCAGGCAAGATTGCTTCTTCTGTGTCCGATGTGTCTTCTTTGCCGCAACACGCCAGATATCCATCGAACAAGCGTTGACTTCCGGATGCGCGGAAGACCGCCTGGTCGTTTTCAATCTCGACGACTGTCTGAAGACTGATGGATGGTTTCATCAAGGATGCCACCGCTCTTTGGAAAATCATCCGATACAAGGCGTATTCGTCCCGAGACAAGAAAGTTTTCATGACATCGGGGGTTTGGCTGAGATCCGTGGGACGAATCGCCTCATGCGCGTCTTGGATCCGCTTGTTTGTCTTCTCCCGATGGGTATGCCCCACATAATCCTTGCCAAAGGTTTTCACAATATAACTGTGGGCTTGATGCACAAAATCGTCGGCGAGCCGGGTGGAGTCCGTACGCATGTACGTGATCAAAGCCACGCGTTCGCTCCCCTTCTCGATACCTTCATAGAGCCGCTGGGCGACTTGCATCGTTTTCGATGCTGTGAATCCCAAACGGTTCGCGCTGTCTTGTTGGAGGGTCGAGGTGATGTATGGGGGTTTGCCGAAGGTTTGCTTGTTGCTTTGGGTGATACGTGCGATCCGATACTTTTCAGACAGCGAGGCGATGACCTCGTTGATCATCGTTTCTGAAGCCATCTTCACGGGTTTGTTTTGCCATTTATGGAGCTTCGCCTCGAAAGCGCCGAATACCGCTGTCAGTTCATAGTACTCTTCCACGACGAAATCCGCGATTTCTTGTTCGCGATCGGTGATCAACTTCAATGTTGCGCTTTGAACTCTCCCCGCAGACTTCGAACGGATTTTGCTTTGCAGGAGTTTACTCAGTT
>JAQVTV010000055.1 GCA_028699855.1 Candidatus Izemoplasmatales bacterium
ATTGGCCTTATATGGCTGGTGGATGGACTCGAGCGCATCCGCCAACGCTTTTTCCGCACGGTCCCATGTGGCAATGTCTCAGATGAATTTACTCTCGGGGCGCGTCGACAACTCGATATGGTACTCGAGATTGAATACCTTGTACACTTCATCGAACAGGCGGACCAACTCGCGGATTTCTTGGACAATCTGCGCTTCTGTCATAAAAATATGGGCATCATCCTGTGTGAAATTCCGGACGCGGAACAAGCCGGCCAAGGCACCGCTCGCCTCGTGACGATGCACCAGTCCCAGTTCGCCGACCTTGAGCGGGAAGTCCTTGTATGAATGGATATCGCGTTTGTAGACCAACATCCCCCCCGGACAGTTCATCGGTTTGATTGCGAATTCCTGTTCGTCAATCTTGGAGATATACATGTTCTCACGATAGTTTTCCCAATGTCCCGAAACGACCCAGAGATCCTTGTTGAGCATGATCGGTGTTTGAATCAGTTTGTAGCCTTCACGCAGATGGATCTTGTACCAGAAATCTTCGAGTTCGCGTCTGAGAATCATGCCATTGGGTAACCAGAAAGGAAAACCGGGGCCGTACTCGCTGAGCATGAATAGATCGAGTTCGCGTCCGAGTTTCCGATGGTCGCGTTTCTTTCGCTCTTCCAACAAATAGAGGTGATTATTCAAAGCATCCTGGGTGAAAAAGGCGGTGCCATAGATGCGGGTCAACTGCTTGTTTTTCGAATCGCCTCGCCAGTAAGCCCCGGCAAGCGACAACAATTTCACGTATTTCAACCATTTAGTCCCTTCCAAATGCGGTCCGCGACAGAGATCAGTGAAGTGGTCCATCCGGTATATCGAGATCTCTTCGCCTTCGGGAAGGTCCTGAATCAATTCGACTTTGTATGGATCATCATGGAAAATGCTTAATGCTTCCGCTTGGGTGACGACGCTGCGCTTGAACACTTCGTTCGCCGAGGCGAGTTTCACCATGAGCTTCTCGATTTCTGGCAGAGACTGGTCGCTCAAAACGACATCGCCCAAATCAACATCATAATAAAATCCGTCTTCAATCGTGGGCCCGACACCGAAGGTCGCATGCGGAAAAAGGATCTTCAACGCTTCCGCAAGCAAATGCGCCGCGGAATGCCGTAATACTTCCAAAGATTCCGGATCGTCCGGCGTCAAAATCCTGAGTTGTCCATCCTGTTCCAAAGGTCGATTCAAATCGCGGATCTGATCCTGCCATGAAACGGCAATCGCCTTTTTTCTGAGCGAGAGCGAGATGCTTTCAGCCACTTCAGCTCCGGTGACGCCTTGGGGGAAGGAGCGGATATCCTTTTCTGACAGTTGTATTTGTATCATGGGTATTACCTCCTAATAAATAAAAAAACGTCCTCATCAAAAGGACGAAAAATCGCGGTACCACCTTTATTCCAGAAGATCATTCTGGCACTTGACGCCGATAACCGCGGCTGCGGAACTTCTTCAGAAGTCGACTCCAAGGTGGTAACCCCTATCTGCCGGTCTCGATAGCTCACACCGTCCTATCGTCGCTTGAAGGGCCAGATACAGGTCTTGTCCTCATCTTTGTCTGTGATATAAATCCATTATATGTCAAAACAGGGAAATGTCAAGCGTTACGTAGTGGTTTTTCCGAAATCTCAAACTCGGTAGCCAACTCATGAACCCGTTCATAAATGCGTATAGCTTTGGATTTATCCAACACGCTCTGACTGACCTGCATCGCTTCCACAAGCACTTTCATCTTGAGATTCGATGAGAAAAACGTCGGTTTTCGATCGAGAACACGGTGTTGCAAAATCGGTCCGAGAACCTCGTCGCGAATAAATTCGTTCGGTGTTTCTCCGCCGAGATCATCGAGGAAGAGAATCTCTACACGTTTCAAATCTTCGATTTTCGACTCGAGTTCTCCCGTGGAGATGGAGGATTTCAATTCGCGGACCAAATCCGGGTAGTACGCAAAGATGATCTTGCAGCCCTTCTTTGCCAACTCATTGGCGATCACAGCGAGGATATAGGTCTTACCCGCCCCGAAAAGCCCGGAAAGATACATCCCCTTCAGGTAGTTGTCTGGAGCATACTCGTTCAGAAATTTCAAGATGTAACGATGGATTTCCTTGCGTTGCGGACCGATGAGATCGAAATCATCCAATCGCGCCTCAAACACCTTTTTCGTCACATACATCGCGTCGATTCGGGATGTGCTGTCATCGGTGAGATTATAGCGACATTTTTCATATTCCAACGTGACCGCACCACCAAGTGATGCCAATCTAGGGGTATATCCCGAAGTCGCCAGAAGACATGCATGGAGTCCGCGACATCGGGCGCACATCGTACGAGCATCCTTATATGTCAAAAAATCATTCATCCCCAAGATGATGGCATCATGTTTCATATCATGTTTGATGACGAATTGACGGATGACCGGATCATCCAACAATACCTCAATCGCGTCGTCCGGATTGACTTTCTTCGGTGGCTGAAACAACAGCCCATCAACTTTCTTCATGGCGATCCTTCTTTCTACTCGATGGTTTTTAAATAATCTTCTAGCCAATCAATGGTGACATCGGGTTTGTTTGCGACTCTTTTGCCTTTCGATGAACGCTGCTGCATCGCATTTTGGTTTTTTTGGAACGTCGAACGCAGATGTTCCACATACGCCATCGCGGTCTCAACCGAGTCGATCTGATTATTTTTCCAACTCAGTCCGATCTTCTCAAAATATGGATAACCCGGTAGGATACCTTCCTTGATTTTTGCAACATAGGCCAATAAGACATTGACGACACCGCGGTCTAGCCCGACATCTTCCAACAACCGCTCCGCAATCCTCAGATCGGCTGCGGATGCTTGGCCGCCGCCCATCTCTTCAAGAACCAAACGCGGAGACATCGTTTTGAAGTATTCCACGGGATCATGGGGAATGTTGCGGACCTCCGGCTCGACCGTATGGTCGTGGGTCAGGGCTTGATGCCTGTCGCGATACGCCTCGCGTGCCAAAACCGCGAGTTTCACCAAATCGACTCTTTGGTGGCTGTCCACGGCTTTCAAATAGAGGTCGCGCATCACCAACTCATCGATATCATAGACATAATGGAGATTGTTGATCTTCATCTTCGTTGTCTCATTGAGCAGTTTTGGGTCGAAAAAATCTTCCGACAGTCCATCGGTGAACACACGCCAGTTGAACGTGCCGTTGGTACGCAACGTCTTCGAACGGATAGGATCGCTCAAGCCCGGGGTTTGAACCTCGTCGGTATGGTCGATCGCTGGAAATACTTCATCAAAGGATTTGGTGATGTGAATCCACTTCCCCTTCACGGGTTTTTTGAGTTTGAAGAGTTCGACCAACTTGATAAACCGCGTCTTCGTGATCGCTTGAATCAAATATTGACCCATCACACCATCATTGATGAAACATTGCGCGGACATCGGCAACTTCAACTCATAGGTAAAAGTTTCACCGAGATAATAGACATCGAGCAACCCGATCGCTTCAAGACGATAACGATCCTTTTCGATATCCTCGATCTTTCGATTAAGCAACGATTCGAGATCGGCGTGAACGTAATCGACTGCCGCCCCGGTTTGACGATCAGTCAAACACCACAAGGTGTGATAGAATGTATAGGCAAAAACGCCGATAATCGGCTGATACAAAAGTGCCAGGACCTGGTGATCCATGGGGGACAGCACGCCTTGCGCATACACACTCAAACGATCGCTTCGAGACAGAGTATTCAATGTATTCCTCCTATGGGTGGAGCGAAACGCCTTTAAAGTTGAGCGATTTGTCCATTGCTTGGTAAAAAGCGACCGCTTTTTTCTTGGGACGGTTCAGCCCGATGAACGTGAAGGTATTGATTTTGACATCGATTCCTGCTTCGACCGGCGTGACCAGTGTCACGGTCACGATCATGTCAAATCCATTACCCAAAAGGTAGATTTCCTTGTGATCCTCATTGACATTTCTGACATCAAGAGCTGCTTCCTCAGCGTATTTCTTGATTGCTTCCAAACATTGGCGAAAATTGTTCCGATAATATCGGGTCCGCAGTTCTTGATGGGAATGGAGCTCTCTTGTTTCACATGAATTTGCAAAAATGGACATATCAACCTCTCCTTAATTGATCAAGTACCCACTGAAAAGCATTTCGTGTCGCTTCAAAACTTTGGGCATTATCGATGACATAAGTTGCGCGCAACTTCTTTTCTTCAAGCGATGCTTGGGCGTCAATCTTGACTTGTGCGTACGCCCTGTCGATTTGATCGCGTTCCATCAACCGCTGAATCTGAACATCATATGGCACATACACACAGATCGTCACGTCACAAAAAGCATCAAAACCGGACTCGAACAACAGCGGTACACTGACCACCAGACATGGCACTTTCTTCTCACGATAAGAAGCGATCAAACCGAGGATCTCCTCTTGGACCACGGGATGCGTGATGTGGTTCAAACGTTGTCTGAAGACATCGTCAGTAAATGCTTTCAGTGCGAGCTCCTGCCATAAAATCTCCCCTGAAGGAGAAATCATTCCGCTCGGGACGAGCTTTGTGATTTCATTATACAACAAGTTGCCCGGTTTTGTTAATTGTTTATAGACTTCATCCGCTTCGATCAACGGAATGTTCTCATCGCGAAACCAACCGGCGATGACACTTTTTCCGCTGGCGATTCCTCCGGTCAAACCGATGACTTTCATCGAATCACTCCCAACTTTGACATTTCGGACACACGTATGTGCCCCTTCCAGCGACTTTCATTTTCCTGATGGTTTCTCCACACACAGGACATGGAAGTCCCGCACGTGTATGAACGTTGAGTTCATTTTGAAAACGACCGCTCACACCCAGGCTTGATACATAAGTCCGGATCGTGGTGCCACCTCGTTCCACGGCTAACTCCAAGACCGAAATCGCGTTTGCCAACACCTTTTCAACATCTCGAGGGGTGAGTCTTGCGCCGGGTATCTGAGGATGGATCCGTGAAAGAAACAACACTTCATCGACATAAATATTGCCCAGACCGCTGATGATCGTCTGATCGAGCAACAACGCTTTGATCGGGCGATGACTTCGCGAGAGCCGTTGAAACAGATAACCTGCATTCCCGCGCAACTCGAATGGCTCATATCCCAGACGATCCAATCCTTGTGCCGACCGCCATTGTCCTTTCGTCGTCCATTCCATCGTACCGAATTTGCGCACATCATGATAGCGAAGCGACAGATGATCCGACAACTCCCAAATGACATGTTCATGCTTCGCGATCGGGTCTGTACTGGTTTTGATGAAAAATCTGCCTTCCATCCGCAAGTGGACGATGATCTCGCCATCTGAAAGATGAAAGATCAGATATTTTCCTCTACGATCCAGCCCTTCCAAGGTTCTTCCGATCAGATGGGATTCAAACTCCGAAACGCTCGATGAGCGAATGATTCGGTCGCATCCAACCTTGACATCAAGGATCTTCCGCCCCAAAATATGGTTCAGCAAAGTTCGCCGGATGGTTTCGACTTCAGGGAGTTCAGGCATGATCCTTGACCTCGAACAAGTCGCTCCCCCAATGGACTTCGGCAACCAAGGGCACTTCTGTCGGAACGGCGTGTTCCATCTCGACTTTCAGGAGTTCCCGCATCTCATCCAATTCCGAAAGGGGTACCAACAAAACAAGTTCATCATGGATTTGTAAAAGAATCTTGCTTTGAAAACGCTTTTGGCGAATGCTGTTCTCGAGTCGCACCATCGCCACTTTCAGAATATCTGCCGCGCTACCTTGGATTGGTGCGTTCATCGCCATTCGCTTGCCGAATTCTCGCACCTGGTATTGGCTGGCATTCAATTCCGGTATATATCTTCTCCGATGAAACAGGGTTTCCACATAGCCCCGTTCGGTGGCTTCCTGGATGGTCAGGTCCATATACGTTCTGATTTCAGGATAGCTCGCGAAATAATTCTGGATGAAACGTTCCGCCTGTTTCGGAGATATCTGCAAATCTTCAGCCAATCCCCAGGCGGTCTTTCCATAAATGATGCCAAAGTTGATGGCTTTCGCTTGGCGACGTTCAAGGGGAGATATATCGGTCTTGTGGAATATCAACTGCGCCGTGCGCACGTGTACGTCTTCGCCTTGGATAAAAGCTTCTTTCAGATGCCGGACATCTGCCAATTCCGCTAAAACACGTAGTTCGATCTGCGAATAGTCCGCAGAAAGCAATACATGTCCGGGATCACTGATGAATACCTTGCGCAACTCTCGGCCTTCTTCGGTACGAATCGGAATGTTTTGAAGATTCGGATCCACTGAGGAAAGTCGTCCGGTTTGCGTCAAAGTCTGTTTATAGATCGTGTGAATCCGGCCATCATCCTTCAATTTGAGTGCCGTCTTCAATCCTTCGTAATACGTACCATAGAGTTTCGTCAACGTCCGATACACGATGATTTTGTCAATCACGGGGTGAAAACCTCGC
>JAQVTV010000056.1 GCA_028699855.1 Candidatus Izemoplasmatales bacterium
GTCTCTACAACTCTCACCTCCAAGCGAAATTGGCGACAGAGTGCGGTTATTGGCCCATATTCCGTTATGACCCACGATTGATAAGTGAAGGCAAGAATCCGTTCCAATTGGATTCGAAAGAACCTGATTGGTCTAAATATCACGATTTCTTGTTGAGTGAGAATCGCTACCAACAACTCGTTCAAATCGATCCCGAATCGGCAGAAACTTTGCTGGATAGGAATCTCAAAGACGCGAAACGCCGTTATCAGATGTATAAGCGTTATCAAGCCATGGATTATTCCGAGATCATTTAATCCTTCTTCACAGATTGCACCCTCTTGTCCGAATGGATGAGGGGGTTTTTTTAACCTTCTATTTCCCAATTTGGGCAATAAATGCGCAAAATGAGCGAGATAGGAGATCAATATCACATTTTCCGCACTATTCTTGGCTATAATTCTCACGATAAGAAAAAAAGGATGCCAAATACGAGGGTAATGTTATATAATATATAAGATGACCGATTTTAGAAGGAGACACAAAACATGCGCGTACTGAGTTATAAACGAACACTATTATTGATGCTAGGCCTCTTCGCTGCTTTATCATTCTGGGGTTGCTCCGGAAAGACGACGACGGCCGATGTCATCGTCGAGACCGATGCGATCATTCCTGCCCTATCTTTCCCGAATGAAGTCTTTTTTGATGGTGGCGAATATCAGGTTACCTATCAAGATCTCTATAAGAAAATGAAAATCGATGATGGATTGACCCAACTTTTAACCATGGTTGACTCCATCTTTTTGAGCGAGTACATCGCTCAAGTCACCGAGGACGAGATAACGAAAAAAATCGAATACATGAAATTCGGCACGAATGATCCGGATGTGATTTCACATCTCAGTGCTGAAGAAATCGCCAAATATGAGCAGAGTTACACCGACAACATGTTCCTCAAAGGATATCAGGGAAACGAAGAAGCCTTGGTGCGCTTGACGGTGGCGAAAGAGAATTATTGCATCGACCAAATGAAACTGGCACAAAACAGTGACAAAACATGGTATGTCGGCCCATCTACCATCGCCAAGTACTATGATAACAGCACGATGCCCGATCTCCATACCCTCAGGATCCGATTCATGAGCGAAATCGATAGTAAGGAAGTTATGAAATCGCTCAATCTGGTGGGTCTCTCCGGAAATCTCTATCGCTATACCGGTACAAAACCGATCGGCGATGTGCCCAGCAACGGTTTCAATGATACGAATACGGTCGCATTGGATGCCGATGAGATCCTTGAGAGTTTCATCCAGATGTACAATATTGTCTACGGATCCTACCGCGATCCGATTTCGACCGAAGCGACCGTTCAAGATTTGCTCGAACTTCCCGATTTGCGCGTATCTTATCAGGATACTTTGACCATCAATGCCACGCTCAATTTCTTCATGTATGGAACCCTTGGAACCCGAGAAGCCTATTTGGACGGCGATGATGAGAAAGCATACTACACGTATATTCCCGTCAAATATTTCACGAACCGTGATACGGCGTATTACATGATCCTCAACCTGAAAAAAGCGGATAAGGAAACCGTTGGGACCTTCACAGGAACCGAAGCGGAACTTAGAGCGCTGATTGGCGACGATGTGTATGACGCCATCGAAGATGCGTTGATTCTCAAGAATTTCAACACATCCGGATTCACCACCACAAGACTTGCGGAAATGCGCAAGAGCCATGATTTTGTCATCTATGATTATTATCTCGGCATCGATTACCAGCAACTCGATACCGCTTACGAACTCGATGAAGAAGGACATGCGACTTATGTCGCAAAATATGATGATGTGTCGATTACAGCAGACGAGCTGTTCATGTATGCGTTCGAGCGGAATCCTGCGCTATATCTCATCTATGCTGCACAAATGCCACTTTTGATTGCGAATCATTTCGCGGATGTGTATTGTGAATCTGGCGAAACATGTGAGCTCGATTTCAGCAAGAACAACTCCGATAAGATGAAATTGCATCGGACTGCCTTGGCGAATATGAAAAAACAATTTGAAGAAGATTACCTCAGTTATTACTACACCTTCGAAGAATACATCTATCTCGCTTACGGTGCGACATCGGAAGCTGATATGCTCGATCTTCACTTCGTCAAAACAGTGCTTCAGCCCTTTGCCATCTTTGACTTGCTGAAAAGGGATCAATGGCATTTGCTCGAGGATTACCTTGATGTGCTCGCAGACGAGTATTATGACAATTACTTCAGTTTGAACGTCACCCATCTCTTGATTGCGATAGACCGGAATGAAGACGGTTCTCCCGATAACTATGATCGCTTCCTTGAGAATCTCGAAGATCGGGAAGAATACGATTTATTGCTTGAAGATTTCCAAACCGAAATTCTCGCTTACATGAACGAGAGCACGGAAAACACTTATGCGAAACTGATCCAAGTATATACCCGCGCAAAACGGAATGATCCGCGTTGGGGCCAGTTCAAAAACTACGGATTTTTCCTGATCCAGGAAAATCTTTCCTCAAGCGCATCGCTCAGCTATGCGAAGGATAAAGACACGTATCATAAAGATTTCGTGAATGCGATGATTGCAGGATATCAAGCATATAAACTACCCGCGAACGTCGACAAACAATCTTTCCTGTATGAAACGTTCATCGATACGTCGTTCGGATCGCACTTGTTGCTTCTGAGCAAAGGCTCTGCGTTCGACGTGGTATCTGCGAAATTCACGATGACCTATGAAAATAGCGGCATCCCCAAGTTCACGGTGGGAACCGAGAATACAGAAGATCGTCTCAGTCTCGAACAGATGAAGATTTATGCGGAATACAGATTCTTGACGATGGTCTATGGAACCGATGAGGCATTCTTGGAGTCGATGTCGATCACCTTGCCGAAGATTCCGACCTCTGTCACCAATGCCATCAATATGTTCTATAGTGACCTTCATGATTCGGTCTACGTTGCAGGATCGCTGAATCTGATCGTGATCGAGCGTTTGCTTGAAGGGACATTGACTAATGCACATGGCGATTATATTTCTTTGACATCAACAGACCTCAACACCATGTTGGATGACTTCTATGAATATTATTTTCGCACGGTATTCCCGCGATACGATGAATTTGTGGCGTAATCAATGAACTTTGCGTGCGGGGACTCCCCGCACGCTTGCTTTATAGGGGGATATATGAATCTCGAAAGTGAAAAAAAGATTATCAGCAAGACGACCTTATGGACCATCATCATCAACATCCTTCTGGCCATCGGCAAGATTTTGGCCGGGTTTTTCGGCCATTCGATTGCGATTTTGACGGATGCCGTCAATTCCTTGAGCGATGTCCTGACCAACCTGGTGGTGATGATTGTCGGGCGCTTTTCCAGGAAGGCGACGGATGAATCGCATCCCTATGGTCATGAGAAGTTCGAGTCTATGGTCTCCGTGATGATTGGCGTAGTCCTCATCATCACTGCTTTTGAGATTGGCAAGTACTCTGTGACCAGGCTTTATGAGTATCTGTTTCATCAAGTGCCCATCGTCGCGCCGACGTACGTGGCGTTATGGATGGGACTGGCCACGATCGTCGTCAAGGAGTTTCTCTATCATTATACGAAACATCGCGCGAACAAAGCGCGGTCATCCGCATTATCCGCTATGGCGATGGATCACCAGAGCGACGTACTGGCAAGCAGTGGTGTCGTCATCGGCGTAGGCGGAGCGATTCTCGGGTATGTGTTTCTTGAACCGATTGCGGCCATCATTATCTGTTTCTTCATCGTCCGCGTCGGCTATCGCACGATCAAAGCGGGATTTTCGCAAGTGGTCGATCAAGCGGCCGATCCCACGACGGTTTTACTCATCGAAGAGGTGGTAATGAAAAACCCCAAGGTTCGAATGATCGATGACTTGAAGACCCGGATGTTCGGGATGAAACTCTATGTCGATCTCGAAGTGTCGCTCGATCGCACACTATCTTTGGAAGCTTCGCATTGCATTGCACATGAAATTCATGACGCTGTCGAAAAAGCGCTGCCGGAAGTGAAGCACATCATGGTCCATGTGAACCCATATCTCGAGAAACCGCCTTGTTAATCAGCGGTTTCTGCTTTTTTCGGTTGAATTATGCAAAGAGGTTTGCTATAATATACAATTACATAGTAAAGCGCTTACTTTTATGGGAAAAGGGTGATAGAAATGTTTTTGTCCTTTATTAACAACTTCTTGGACACGGGACCCGGCTGGCTCGAAATGATTCTCAGGATGACGCTGACCGCCGTTTTTGTCGGACTCATCGGGATTGAACGGCAAATGCGTCACAAGATCGCCGGAGTCACGACCCATCTGATGGTGGCTTTTGGTGCGTGCGGCATCGCAATCCTGCAAGATGCCCTTTACCAACAAGCATTGGGCTTGGCGGCTGATTTGGCGGCCCAAGGCGTTCAAGTGAACCTTGAGCGGCAACGGATCATCGCTCAAGTCGTAACCGGTGTCGGGTTTTTGGGTGCGGGTACGATTTTGAAAACATCCAATGGTATTTACGGTCTGACGACGGCCGCGACACTCTTTTTGGCAGCGATGATCGGCGTGTGTTTCGGTATGGGTGCGTATGCGCTCGGGATCATCGTCAGTTTGTTCTCTTTCCTGTTTTTGACGGGATTTAGGAAGATACTTGAACTGACATCGATCAAACATACCAAGAGTCCGGAAATTCTCGGCTCGGAAGTCATTGAAAAGTAAGAGGGCGGATGCCCTCTTTTTTTGAGGATGAAGCGGAAATAAATCATTCATTGTTTTTGCATATCACGGGTAAATATTGTACAATAGATGTGGCATTGGGAGGGGATAGATGATGGCAACACTGGAAATTCGCGATTTGGTCGTCTCCGTTGAGGGACAGATCATCCTCAATGGAATCAACCTGTGTGTGCATAGCGGTGAGACCCATGCAATCATGGGACCGAACGGAACGGGAAAATCGACATTGGCGCAAATCGTCATGGGACATCCAAAGTATCGGGTGGAGTCGGGTGATATGTTGCTGAATGGTGAGAGCATCTTGGCGATGCCCGTGGATGAGAGGAGCCGCAAGGGGCTTTTTTTGGCCATGCAAAACCCGATCGAAGTGCCCGGTGTGACGAATTTCGACTTTGTTCGGAGTGCCGTTGCCAGTCGTCTGGAGAAAGGCAACCACCTCCGGATTGGTAAGTTCATCCTCCAATTCGAAGATACAGCGAAAAAACTCGATATGGGCACCAATCTGGCCCATCGTTACTTGAATCAAGGCTTTTCCGGCGGCGAGAAGAAGCGAAATGAGATTTTGCAGATGGCGTTGATCAAGCCGAGCATCGCTTTTCTTGACGAAATTGATTCGGGACTCGATGTCGATGCCTTGAAAATCGTGGGTGAGAATGTCACCCGAATGAAATCCGATCATCTGGGTTTGATTTTGATCACGCATTACCAAAGACTCCTCGATTACATCGTACCTGATTTTGTCCATATCATGATCAAGGGAAATATCGTGCGTTCGGGTGGTAGGGACTTGATTGAAAAAATCGACCATGAGGGATATGATTGGCTCAAAAACGAGCTTGGAATCGATGAACTTGAAGAACACAAACCCCAGGTGTCCATTGGTATTTGTGCCCAAGGCGCTCCTCGAAGAGAAGGCATCTGATGAGCGTTCCGGCTTACATTCAGGCTTTACCCGATATGGTGTTTCTGTCCGAACAAGAAACCATCATTCCTTCCGGCATCACATTCAAGGACCAGACGCTTCATATCGATCGTCCCGAGTCCTCATTGATTCATATCGTGTTGTGGGAACTTTCCGGAACCCAGACATTGAAGATCATTTTATCTCCGAATACATCCGTGAAAGCACGGCTTTTTGTCTATTATCGCAAGGCGACCGATCTGGTGCTCGATTATCAATTGGGCGCACAGTCTAGTGGTGAGATCTTTCAGTCATTCATCGCAAATAGACCGTGTGCTTTCTCATTGACGCATCAGGGTTCTCTGGCTGAACAAGCGAAACTCACCTTGGATTCGCTGTTGTTCTTTCGAGGAACCTCCTTACTCAAGGAGAATTTCGATCTCGTCGGGGTTGATGCATCTTTGATGGCAAGAACCCTTCAAGTCGCGTATCAAAATGATCGGACCGATCGCACGTTATCGGTCCGCCATCAGGCAAAGCGGACGTTTTCCGACATCACCAATCACGTGATCGCGACCGAACGCGCGAAAGTCAAATATCAGGTCATCGGCGAGATCAAAAAAGGGATGAAAGGCTCGAGTTGTTCGCAGATCAATCGGGGCTTGCTGATGGGCGGAGTTTCTGAGATTGAATCCGATCCGATGCTTTTGATTGATGAATACGATGTGTCGGCCAATCACGGAGCTTCCATCGGTCAGATCAACGAGGAAGAGCTGTTCTAT
>JAQVTV010000057.1 GCA_028699855.1 Candidatus Izemoplasmatales bacterium
TCATCAAGTTCACCAAACCCGAAGAATCTTATCTTGAACTCGAAGCGATGCTCAAAGATTCGGAACGCGTTTTGCAGATTCTGAATTTGCCGTATCGCGTCGTCGAGCTTTCAACCGGAGATCTTGGATTCTCCATGGCTAAAACCTATGATATTGAAGTGTGGTTGCCCTCCGAGAACAAATACCGTGAGATCGGCTCCATATCCAACGCAGAAGATTACCAGGCAAGACGTGCCAACATCAAGTACCGTCCCGACACCGATCGAAAACTGGAGTTTGTGCATACACTGAACGGATCGGGGCTTGCCGTAGGCAGAACCGTGATCGCAATCATGGAAAACTACCAACAAGCAGATGGATCAATCATCCTTCCCGAATGTTTGCATGCGTACATGGGCACAGACAAAATTACTCGATAAGCGACTGAAACCTAACAAAAACCGACCCTTTGGCACAATTCGGCCACGGTGTCGGTTTTTTCTACATAGGTTGATGGGTTATTTCAATTCGGCCTGGATTTTTTCTTGTATCTCTAGATAGGTCGCGTGTGATGTGTTTCCTTGATTGTTGATGAAGTCGATATCCACGCCATCATGATGATATCTGGGGATGAGATGCAAGTGAAAATGGAAGACGGTTTGCAGAGGCTTCTCGGTATTGATGATCACATTCAAACCAATGGGATTGAACGCGCGTTTGATTGCATTGGCAATCTTCGGCACTTGACGAAAGATATTCGCCGCCACATCTTCATTGATGTCGTAGAGGTTTTTATAATGTTCCTTGGCAATCAACAACGTATGGCCACGTGTGGCTTGTGAAATATCGAGGATGGCGATAATATGCTCATCTTCATACAGTTTGAAACAGGGAATTTCTCCATTCAATATACGACAAAATACACATTCCATCATTATTCCTCCTTATTGACGCGATCGATGATGGCCATGAGATCGCGATAATCGTTGATCCAAAAATCGGGCTTTTCTTCCTTCAATGCATCACATTTCAATGACCATCCGACACCACATGTGAGAACCCCCGCGCGTTTCCCCGCCTGAATATCGGAAGGCATGTCGCCGATCATGAGTGCATTTCGGGCTCCGAACTGGCGAATCGCCTGAAATATCGATTCGGGATGAGGTTTGGGATGAGACACGTCATCGAGTGTAATCACGGCTTTCAAGAAGCGATCCAGCCCGAAATGGACAATAGACGGCACGGCCGAACGCTTGAATTTCGTAGTAATCACCGCTTGAGGGATGTGCTTTTGATCAAAATAAGCCAAGGCTTCCAATACATAAGGGTAAGGCGCGATATAAGAGAACTCACGCGTTCGATAGACATCGAGATAGGTTTGAATCATGGCTTTGGTGCGCGTGTGCGAGCCGGACAATTGAAAGAGTGTCACTTCCAATGGCGGCCCGATCATGGCGATGATGTCATCTTCCTTGAAAGATTGTCCCGGTAGATGGATCAAGAGCGTCTCTTTAAAGGAATCGATGATGAGTTGATTGGAATCCATGAGCGTTCCGTCGAGATCAAAAAGCAATAGGTCAATCGGGTTCATTTGGTATCACCGCTACCATTATAACAGAGACCCCCGGCCTTTCCTATATCATCTTTGCCCGATTCACGTGATTTTTGACATCCCTAGAAAGTTTCGTGATATAATTGTAGCGGTGATGTTGTGAAAAAAGCTATGATGATCATCAATCCTCAAAGTGGAAGACAAAACTTCAGTGATCGTTTGAACAAGACGCTTGAACGGTTTCATTCAGCGGGATACGATATCGATGTCCGCGAAACAAAACATCCCGGGCAAGCGACGGAGTATGCCAAAACAGCATGCGAACAACAATATGCGCACATGATCATCGTGGGCGGCGACGGCACCTTCAACGAGTGCGTCAACGGGATGATGGACTATGAGAACAGACCCACGATCGGGTATATTCCCGCAGGGACATGCTGTGATATCGGCATGACCCTGGGATTGACGAAAAATGTTGACCGCGCGGTATCGATCATTTTAAAAGATGAATCGGTTAAAATGGACGTGGTCAAAGCGAATGACCGGTACTTTTGTTATGTGTCGGGGAACGGGGCGTTTATTGATATCAGTTATGTGACGGATTCGAAACTCAAGAAGAAGATCGGCTATCTTGCCTATCTTGTCAAAGCTTTGGAAGAACTATTTACGATTCCGAAAATGAAAATGACTGTGACCCATGATGAAGGCGTGATTAAAGGCGCGTTCTCTCTAGCGTTGATTATCAATTCCAAGCGCGTTGCAGGCGTCAATATGATTTATAAACCAAGTCTTGATGATGGCAAAGTGGATGTGGTTTTATATCGGCACATCTTCCCAATCAATGGACTTTTATACCTATTGTCGTTTTTATTGCCGTTTTGGTCTTCGCCACTCGTGACCAGATTCAAGACCAAAGCAATGCGGATTGAAACCACATCAAAATCACGTTGGAACATTGACGGTGAATCCGGCGGAATCGGCAACCAGAATTTCAAGGTGTGCCAGCACGCAATCGCGATCATTGTTCCAAAGAAAATCCAAAGAAAGTACTTTGTCCACCAAAATGAACGAAAAGATGAAGAATATTAAAGAAATGGTTGTCGTCGAAGGTGTGCACGATGCCCAAAAACTCGAGTCGATATATCCATCGATTCATTGTATCATTACCGGCGGCAGCCATATTTCTCAAGCGACCATTCAACTGATTCAAAAAGCTTCGCTATCACGAGGCGTTATTTTGATGCTCGATCCGGATCATCCCGGAAGGAAACTCGAGCAAACGATCCTTCAACATGTACAAACAGCGCAAGTCGCATATGTGCCACGCTCCGAAGCTATCAGCAGAAACCGTCGCAAAGTCGGCGTGGAACACGCGGACGCGTCCAGCATCGATCGGGCTTTATCACATCTATTCACCTATACATCCGCGTATCAAGATGAGATATGCGCATCCGACTTGTATACCAGGGGTTTGTCAGGCTCCCGACAAGCGGCACACAAACGCCATCGCGCAGCGAACAATCTGGGACTTCCCCCGACCAACACGAAAACATTTCTGAAAAACCTCAATGGGTTTCAGATCAAACTTTCCGAACTGGATGCGGCCATCCAATGAAAACAGAGACCAAAGGCGGGTATCCCCGTGCGAAAAAGCGTTTCGGGCAAAACTTTCTGAGCGATGGCAATGTCCTCGAGAAAATCGTTACAAGCGCACGTATCACCCCTGATACCGGGGTCATTGAAATTGGATCAGGCACGGGTTATTTAACGGAACGATTACTTCGGGTTGCGCCGTGTATCTTGGCATATGAAATCGATCGTGATCTTGTGAAGTTATTGAAAGCACGTTTTTCGGATTTGAATCGTTTCATCCTCATTCCTGAAGACGTCTTGAAACGCAATCTCGAAACTGACATAAAAGAACATCTATCTGGTGTTGATGATATTGTCCTCGTGAGCAATCTTCCCTATTACATTACGACGCCGATATTGATGATGGTTTTGGAGAAAACCCGTTCGATTCAACGAATGGTCATGATGATGCAATTGGAAGTTGCCCGGCGAATCACCTCTGAGCCCGGCACAAAGGACTATGGTGCGCTCAGCGTCATTATTCGCTACATCGCGGATGCGAAATTATTATTCAAGGTATCACGCAACGCCTTCCGCCCCGTTCCGGACGTGGATTCCGCGGTCGTATCGATCGAGATCCGACGGGAACGGCCTTTGGAGGCGGAAGCGCAAGCAGAATTCTTTCATTTTGTCCATCAAGCTTTCGCCCACAGACGCAAAACGCTGATGAACAATATGCTTTCCGCATATCCCACATGGGAAAGAAAAGACATCGAGCAAGCGATGCAGACTCACGAGATACCTTTGAGCGCACGGGCTGAAACCCTCGAGCTCCAAGCATTTCTCGATCTATATTTTTATTACACAAATACCCGTCATTGAGTTTTCCTAAGCAAACACATCGACAAACCAAATCAAGAAAGGATGAATCTCATGAAACAACTTCTTCACAGTGACCCCGAAATCGCCCAACTGATTCAATCAGAAATCGATCGCCAACAAGACCACCTGGAATTGATTGCTTCCGAAAATTTTGTGTCGCTCAGCGTCCTTGAAGCGGACGGAAGCGTCCTCACCAACAAATATGCCGAAGGGTATCCCGGAAAAAGGTATTACGGCGGTTGCGTCCACGTCGACGGTGTAGAAACATTGGCCAAAGAACGGCTTAAAGCCTTGTTTGACGTGAAGTACGTCAATGTTCAACCCCATTCGGGTTCGACGGCGAACATGGGCGCGTATCGAGCGATTCTTGAGCCTAAGGATAAAGTCTTGGGACTGGCGCTCGATCAAGGTGGACATTTGACACATGGTCATCCACTCAATTTCAGTGGCATCGATTATGAATTTCATCCTTATTTCGTCGATAAAGAGACGGAACAGATCGATTATGTGGCCATTCGTCTCCAGGCGTTGGAGATCAGGCCTAAACTGATTGTCGCAGGGGCCAGCGCCTATTCGCGTATCATTGATTTCGCGAAGATTCGCGAGATTTGCGATCTTACAGGAGCACTTTTCATGGTCGATATGGCTCATATCGCCGGGCTGGTTGCCGCCCAACTGCATCCCAACCCTTGTCACTGGGCCGATATCGTCACCTCCACCACCCACAAAACCTTACGGGGGCCGAGAGGCGGCATTATCATGACGAACGATGAAGCGATTGCCAAGAATGTCGACCGGGTCATCTTCCCCGGCATTCAAGGTGGTCCTTTGATGCATATCATCGCCGCTAAAGCCGTAGCGTTTCACGAGGCTTCTACAGAAGATTTCAGAAACTACCAAAAACAAGTGGTCGCAAATGCTCGGGCCTTTGCCGAGCGTTTGATTGAACACGGGTATCATGTGGTGTCGGGAGGAACGGATAATCACCTTTTCTTGCTTGACTGCATGTCCAAAGCTCATCTGACAGGAAAAAAGGCGGAACAATTGCTCGATTCCGTCCATATCACGTGCAATAAAAACACCATTCCTTATGACACGCAAAAACCCTTTATCGCCAGTGGCATCCGTCTAGGCACCCCGGCGATGACGACAAGAGGGTTCAAAGAAGCGGATTTTGTGTGGGTCGCAGACCTCATCGATCGTTGCCTCAGCCACCCTGATGATGCGGATGTTCATGAACAAATCAAAAATCACGTGCTTGAATTGACAAAAAAACATCCTCTGCCATATTAATCATGACAGCGAACATCCTTGTGCTTGTGAATGACGGGTTCTTCGAAACCCGGATTCAGAGAATTCTGAGCGAAAAAGGATACTCTTTTGTCGTGGCGAAACACTTGATTCGTTCTGATGAAGCGCGCATGTACCGGCAAATCATCATTCATGCTTCTTATCGCATCACCCATCTCTTCGGTTTTATCGAAAACCTGATTCTCCATGAAAAAATCCCTATCATTCTCCTGTGCTCGAGTGTTTATATGGGCCAATGGAGGAAGTTGAATCAATATCTCGGATTTTCTTTGATTGACGAAATGAAAATGGATGCGGAGTTACCGCTGTTGCTTTCGACCACGGATAAATACGCCAAGCAGATGCAAGCATTGATGCAGGAAAACAAGGAACTTCGCAATCGGGTCGGACAGGAAAAGATGTTTAACGAATGCAAGAATCGTCTCATAGCACACGGCATGAGCGAGGACGAAGCGCATCGGTACATCATCAAAAGAGCTATGGATGAGAAGCAGAACAAATATGTGATGGCCCAAAAAATATTTCAGGAATTGTGCGATGGGTGCTTGCAAGTTTGATTGTTCACTGTATAATAGTCATTATTAAAAAAGACAATGGCGTCTTTCAAAGAAAGGTTGTTTTGTCCTGAGGAGTGCATCGCATTGTCCTTATGACGATACAAGGATGAGTTAAATGATGAATCGTTACAGTAAAGAAGAAATATTGCGCAATGCGAAGGAAGAGAACGTGCGGTATATCCGCTTGATGTTCACGGACATCAACGGCACCATCAAAAGCGTGGAAATTCCTGTCTGTCGACTCGAAACCGCTTTGGACGGGAAAGTGATGTTTGATGGTTCTTCCATCGAAGGGTTTGTCCGCATCATGGAAGCGGACATGTATCTCAAACCCGACTTCAACACCTGGCTGATTCTCAGTTGGGAAGAGACCGTTTACGGCAAGGTGGCACGATTGATTTGTGACGTGTACACCCCGGACGGGAAGCCTTCACCCGCAGATCCTCGGGGAAACCTGAAGCGAGTCGCAAAAAAGATGGAGGCTTTGGGTTTTTCAGCTTTGAATATCGGCTTCGAACCGGAATTTTTCCTCCTCAAAATAAGCGAGAACGGGGAGATTACTTTGAAAGTG
>JAQVTV010000058.1 GCA_028699855.1 Candidatus Izemoplasmatales bacterium
CATCGATGGCATTCATTTCCATGATGCTTAAGTTCAGTGGATCGTAAAACGCGATTTCATGCGCAAGTTCCAATATGCGTGTCATATTACTCAAGAACGCCTCTTTGACTAGGGTGACATGCGTCGGATCCGCAGCGAAGAGATATTCCACATCATAGTAGATCGTGATCACATAGTCCATGATCAGGGTCAAATCGACCGAGTCGTCATTGAGGATCAGATCGATGGCTTGAGATACAAGAATCACCTGTTCAAACGGTCCCAATTCTCCGGATTCCATCTGTTGTAGAACCGTAAACACCATTTGAACCTTTGCGACATCGATGGATTCGAGGAATTGATGGAGTTCGTGATACGTGTGATCAAGCATCGTAAGGTATTCTGGAATTTTGGGCAAGATGAGCGCAATCAACTGAGCTTGCTCGCCTTCTTCAAGTCCAAGCGACCGAATCAAGATCTCAAGGATCGACCCGCCGGCATCGGCGATGATATCCATAAGTTCATATTCCGTGAATACGACTTCAAAACGGTCGAGGATGATGAGTAGTTCATCGATATATAGACATATGGTTACCGGATCAAACAAAGTCTCCGGATCGAACGATTCATTGATGAACTCCGTAATCAGGGAGAACATCGGTTCGGATATGCCCTGTAGATTGGCGTCGATCGCATCGTATAAGGCGTTGACGACGCTACGAAGCGCTTCAAGCCCCTCAGGCGATGTCAACCATTCGTATGTTCCCGATAAGAAAGCGGCTTCATGTATGAGTTCCTCAAGTATGCCTTCATATTCCTCAATGGTTTGCGAATAATGCCGAGCATCTTCAAAGAGAGGTAGATAATACTCATAGAAATGGTCTCGCAACCGCTCAGCGACCGGCATCGGATCTGGAAGCATGGTGTCCATTTCAGCCATTAATTGAGCCTCGATCGCCGCGATGTGCGTTTGATAATAGTCGATAACCGCGATGTACATATCGATCAACGTGACATAATCATGTTGAGTCGACTGGGGTAAACCATCAATCATCGCATTGAGCGATAGCATGTATTGTTCGGCGACGGTAGGATCGATTTCGACATAAGTGTAATAGATGTACTGTTCCACAGTCGGAATCATGCTGAAATAAGTGACGTCATGAATCCAACCTTCATCGATATAACGCCACAGTTGTTCTTGATATTCCATAAAACGCTCATGATATTCGATATAGCTGTCATAAAAGGCAATACACACATCTGGGTCACTGGTATAGGTCATACAGTAGTCATGGACTTCAAGGAGCAATCCATCCATCAGGAGCTGATGATACGAAACCCATTCATTGAGATCGGCGATGATGGCGATGACATCCTCATATGCTAGATTGTCCAACTCATCGGCAACGAATTGCACAATGGCGTGAGCAATCATATCCGTCATGAGTTCCTTCGTGAAGCCTGCGGTTTTCGTTGACTCATACCATAATTGAAACTCTTCATTTGTCGTGACATCGAACAAGGAATCGCGAAGATCGGGAATCTGTAGCAATAGATGATACAAATGCTCTTCCGATTGGATTCCTGTCATATGCAATATCATGCCCACGATTTCCAGCGCTTCTTCATGGCCGACATTCTCACCCGAGATCGAACTCAATAGCGGGAGAAAATCGTTGAAGTCAAACTCGCCCGATCCGTGTTTGTAATGTGCTTCATATATAGCATAGACCACGAGATTAGCTTGAACGTTGTGCAGATCATGATCCCAACCGATAAAGGTGTATGTATAGTCATCACTTTCCGGATACTGAGGATCTGACGGGGGCGTGACATCCGCACCCTTGAGGACGATGATGGTTTCAATCAATGTCCCATCGGGATTATAAAAACTCACGCTCGCATAAATGTCTTCGGTATCCGTGGATTGCGTGGTTTCGACAGTCGTGGTCGGCACAGTGGTCACCGGTTCAGTCGTCGGTGCCTCAGTTGTGGGCACAGTAGTGACCGGTTCAGTCGTCGGTGCCTCAGTTGTGGGCACAGTGGTGACTGGTTCAGTCGTCGGTGCCACAGTTGTGGGCACAGTGGTGGCCGGTTCAGTCGTCGGTGCCACAGTCGTCGGCACAGTGGTGATCGGTTCAGTCGTCGTTGTCTCAGCCGTCGGCACAGTGGTGGCCGGTTCAGTCGTCGGTGCCTCAGTCGTCGGCACAGTAGTGGTAGGTTCTGAAGTATCCGACGACGTTGAAGGCATGTCGGTGGTAGGAACTGAAGTCGGGACAAATGTGGTCGGGATCGATGTATCGGAATCCGATGTGACACTTCCAGTCGTGGGAGAAATCGTCGTCACATCAAAGGTTGATACTTCCGTTGTCACTTCATCCGTCGTGTCAACTTGTGTGGTGAAACCAGTTGGTAAAGTCATCCCCTCACAAGCAGAAAGTACAATCACAAAAAGCACGCAAAAAAACAGTGCTGTAAATCTTCTTTTCACACCAATACCTCCTCTGAATTTTATGCACGTGTCGTGGAGCGTCTTATAATTATATATATAGCACATAGATACTTAAAAATCTATGAGATATTTAAGATTTTTTTAACAATTGCTCACATATTCATTATTACTACCCAGAAAAAACAATAAAATTTCTCGCGAATCCCGACTCGTATGCATCCATGGTTTCTACCATCAGATGCGTTTCCACTCGAGTTAAAACTCAAAAAAAGAGCCCCTAAGGGCTCTTGATTGAAACTGTTGATGTGTGCTGTTTATTCGTAGTCAAAGGCTAAACGAGAGACAAAATTGAAATCATCATCCATCTGATACTGCTGGATTTGTCGATATGACACGGTATAGATCATATTGCCGATCATCACAGATCTTTCGATGGAATCATACCAATATGCGTAAGTATGGTCTTCGGTTTGATGAGTCAGTTTGGCCAGATAGTCCAATGAACCTTCATACCCGACTTTAAACACATAGACGGATTGTATGGACTTATAGTATTCGGAATCATATTCCAAGATCGGAATGGCCATATAGACATAATCCGCATCATCCGGTTCGTAACTCACAAATGCTTTATGATCGTATTGAACAGGTGTGTAACTGTAACTTCCGGAGACGAAATACGTGTCGATTCCCACCGGTGCATCTCCGGAGACATCGTAAAGCGATATTTTCACGCCGGTAAATACGGTTTGTCCATACATATTGACTTCTGCTTGGCGGCCTACACCAATCTGAAGATCGTCTCCGAAAAGATGTAAATAATCCGAGACTCCATCCTCATACCATTCTCCCAGAATTTCTGGATCAAGCGGATCGGACAAATCGACTTTGTAC
Source organism: Candidatus Izemoplasmatales bacterium (assembly GCA_028699855.1). Classification (GTDB taxonomy): domain Bacteria; phylum Bacillota_I; class Bacilli_A; order Izemoplasmatales; family Hujiaoplasmataceae; genus JAAYZB01. Next base: position 3,329 of record JAQVTV010000058.1, read on the forward strand.
AGCGGGTCCGTTTGGACAAAGGTCACGACATACCCGACATCTCCGTTAAAACGCACCGCATAGATTCTTTCGCCGGGTTTTCCCAATCCCGTCAATTCCGAAACCTGCTCTAAGACACCTGGCTCGGACGCATCAAAAATGGTTATTTGATTGTCGATGACCCATTGATCTTCAAGATAATGATGACAGGTTGTGGCAATCCGAAAATGGCCTTCATGTTCATCCATCGAAAACTGATTCAATGGCGTTCCAGCAACAGACGCGGAAGCTTGAAAAACGAGGACGCCGTTCTCATTTGCAAAGCGGTTGATAATCGTGGTCTCCAAATATCTCATAGCGACTTCATCGTAGACGTAACGATACACCGTGCAGTAGAGGTTTTCTTTGCTCATGTAGATTTGATACGCGCTACCGAGATAGGCATCGACTTGAGCTTTCTTATCTCCTTCCACAGCGAATGATGCGAGAATGAGATATTGTGCGGACACATAGTCGGAAGGCATGTAATAAATGTTTCTGGCGGGCAACGTGGTCAGATTCTCAGACACAGTTGAATCAATATATCTTGGAACATAGAGGCCATCGCGATACCCGTAATATGAAGCATAATTGTTCATGATCAGAAAGACATTTCCATCGATCAAGCGACTTTGAGTGAGCGAAGCCGACTCGAAATAAAGGGTCTTGTCGATCTGGATATTCTGTGCATCAGACACATCAAGGACGAAAACGCGGGTCCCATAGGAATAGTAATAGGGCATGAAAATGTAATCTCTTGAAGGACTTGAGGTTTCCCCGAAAATATCGTCAGAATCAGAATAGACGGTTTCTGTACCAATCAAAACGACTTTATCTCCAGCCAAATACATATTCTCCAGATACCCGGACTCAAAGACAAAAGTGTCCGTGATATTTAGTGATGCCGCTTCGATCATGAAAAATCGATCTTGTGATACGACATAAATATAGGTCCCATCCGTTAAGATGGTGTCCGCCTCATTCACCCCATCGACTTGATCATTGCTTTCGCTATGGGATTTCAGTTCCGATGACTGAGTACTATCCGCCTCTGCAGACATCCACACATCGCCATCCATGATCCCCAAGGATGGAACATTTCTCGTGATGTATTGGTTATCCTTATAAAACGTATCCAAGTAACTCTTCAATTGTTTATAGGTTTGAAATCTGCCGACGGTTTCCACTTCTTTGTAATCGATGTCTTGCACGTTTAGTCCACATGCAACGAGTGAAAAGGTGCCAAACAGGGTGATCAATGCAATCAATAATCGTTTCATAGGTTACCCTCCTTCATTTGATACACTGAGTAAACAAATCGGAAGATATATTTATTGGTATAATCTCCTTAACGTGTCAAACGCAAAAACAAATCGATGTCATTTTTGAGGAGTCCGAGCGATTGATGCCAGAATTCCGGTTTCTCCACATCGATTCCGGCAATTTTCGCAACCGCCTCAACACTCATTTTTCCCGTCTTTGAAAGCAACTCATCATACAAAGGGATGAAGCGCGCTTGATCCTGTAGATATTTCGCATACAAGCCTTTCGCAAAAAGCAAGCCGAAAGCGTAAGGCCAATTGTAGAAACTAAGATATCCGGAATAGTAGTGGGATTTGCATACCCACATGTAGGGATGGAGGAATTCGGGATCCAATCCTTCGCCATAGCTCTTCTTCTGTGCCTCGATCATCATATCCTTGAGTTCGTTCTCGTCAAACAACGTATGTTTGCGTCCCGAAAACAATGCGCTTTCAAAGTAGAAACGCGAGAGGATGTCCACGATGACCTGCGTTGCATCTTGGAGTGATGCTTCCAAAAGGTAGATTTGTTCTTCTTTTGACGAAGCATCTTTAAATGCCGCTTGGTTGACGATGGTTTCGCAAAAGATCGACGCGGTTTCGGCGAGCGGCATTGGATATTCGCCATTGATAATCGATTCAGAGAAAATGGTTTCCCCATGATAGGCATGGCCGAGTTCATGAGCCAAAGTGATGACATCGCCAAAAGCTCCGTCAAAATTCGTCAATACACGACTCTCTTTGATCGATGGAAGATTCGCACAAAAAGCACCCCCGACTTTTCCTTTTCGCGGCAAGTAATCCACCCAACCTTCGGTAAATGCCCTTTCAACCATTTCTGGAAGACGGGTGTTGAAGGTCCGGAAATTTTTGAGAATATAAGCATTGGCCTCAGGTATCGTGAACTTTTTCTGCGTTTTGCCAAGAGGAGCAAACAAATCATAAAAGGGCAAGCCATTCTTGTGATGGAGCAATTCGGCCTTTCGTTTCAAATAACTCCGGAAAACAGGGAGAAATTGTTCCATGGCCTCGATCATGGATTGGAGCGTTGTTTCTTTGATTCTACTCTTCGTCAAGGATTCCTCGAGCGCACTCTTATATCCGCGGGCTTCTGTCAATGTGTTGACTTCGCCTTTGATGGAGTTGATCGCTGAAGCGATCGGTTTTTCGATTTTCTCATAGGCCTTGAGTTCAGCGAGATAGGCGTTCTTACGCACCTCGGGGTCCGGTTCATAAGCGAGGTTTCTCACTTCAGACAAGGTCATCTCTTTGCCTTCATATGTCACAGATAAAGTAGATGTCAACAAAGACTGCAATCTTCCCCATGCCATCGATCCGTTTTGACGGAGTTTGGCAAGCAGTGCTTCTGTTTGATCATCCAGCATTCTCTTCGCTTCCATCGCGAGCTCACGGAAGTGAAATGCATGTTCTTGAAGCAAGGGGTCACTCTGTAGGGTTGCTTCAAGATTGGGAAGTTTCCCAACCCATTTGCAGAACTTTGCCTCGACGAATTTGATTTGTGTGGCTTTCGTCTGCAAGCGATTCATCACTTTCAAGGCTTCCAGATTCGTCGAATCCGTCGCTTGACGCAGCGAAGCGAAACCGATGAGTCGATCCGCAAGTGTTTGAAGTCTTTGGGAGATCAAAATATAGTGTATGAGTTTCTCCACTTTTTGCTCATCATTGTCATATGCA
>JAQVTV010000059.1 GCA_028699855.1 Candidatus Izemoplasmatales bacterium
AGGATAGATTGCCTTCAATACAAACTCAAGACAAAAGAAAAAGATGCTAATAAGCAAGGAAAACTGCCTACTATCATCTATTTTCGCGTTTTTATTTCGTGTCTACTAAATGGGGTTCACTTTATTTTCGTAGGGTGTTAATTTTTGACGTTTACCGTAGTCATACACTACAATGTTGAGAATTCAAATCCCCCTTGTCAGTGGAATGAAGCAAAAAGAAAAAAGACATCTGTTATATCCTAAAAGTAATTACTTTAGAACTTCACATTGTCTTTTTGTCTTTTGATTATCGATTAAGGTTGTTTACTTGCTTATTTTAACTCTATTTTCCCACTAAAATGGCATATTTTGAGCGCTTATACAAATAAACTCCGTATTGAAAACATGGCGGAGAAGAGGGGATTTGAACCCCTGCACCGGGTTAACGATCTACTAGCTTTCCAAGCCAGCCCCTTCAGCCACTTGGGTACTTCTCCAATGATGTATTCATTTATATGAGCAAAGCGACTACATAATCGCTCAAATAAACAAGCTGGCGGAGTAAGAGAGATTCGAACTCTCGCGCCGGTTCCCCGACCTACGCCCTTAGCAGGGGCGCCTCTTCGGCCTCTTGAGTATTACTCCAGAAAAGACAGTTAGCCATTATATATTACTTCATAAATGGCTAACTGTCAATTAATTTCAGTTGACGTATGTCTCTTTTTCTTCCTTCTCATCCACGACGGGCTGAGGCAAGCCTTTTTCTTCTTTCGGCTGCTTTTTTTGTTTTTTGGTCTCGTTCAATGCTTTGGAAGATTCACGATATTTTCGGTATCCACCATAGCCGTCATAAGCAAGATACAATCCGCCGCCCACGGAAATGAAGAGAACAATCCAGCCCAGTGTAGAGATGATGTCACGTCCGAGAATGGTTAAGACAAAAATCGCAGTACCTAACGTTAAACAGACAACGTGAAACCAAAACTTGATAGGCTCTGTCTTCTCATCAAAATAATACAAGCAGACCAAATATACAATTCCTCGTACATAAAAGAATACTGCCAACAAATAGCCGTAGATGCCTACCCAAAATGTATCGCTTGCCTTTCCTGAAAATACGACGTAAATCATCACGCCGCCCATGATCGTATCAAAAATAATCTCAATCAAGTTCAAGGTGCGGACAAACTCTTTTTTCAACGTTTTGAGCAATGGAACCACGCGCAACACAGAAAAGAGCACAATTGCGATTCCGGTTGCCGCATAAACGACTTGTTGGTCATATACTTTCATCAAAATACCCGCGGCAATCAAGATGGCTGCGAGAATCCATTTGATAACCCACCCATAATGAAATTTGGCTTTAGACATATGTATTCCTCCTTTCGGGATACGACATCATTATATCAAACAAACATACGAATAAAAAGGGCAGTTCAGGGAAAACGTTCGATTTATCCAATGATATCATCCGCTAAATATTCGCTTGATATCGCGTTTACAAATTGACATATGATGTGTTTGCGTTTGAAACAGAGGATGTATCTAGGGGAAAACCGTGGGTTTTGAAAAAACACTTCATTTTTATAAGGCTAGTTGATGCGGTTATCTTTGTGAGGATCCAGCATCGTAAGTTGCAAGCGTCTTCTTTGGGTATCGACGCCCTCAACCCAGACCTTCACTATATCTCCGACACCCACCACATCCAGGGGATGTTTGACATATCGAGTGCTCATCTTGGAAATATGCACCAACCCCGCTTCTTTGATACCGCAGTCCACAAACGCGCCAAAGTCAACCACGTTCCGAATCGTGCCTTGCAATTCCATTCCAACCTTCAGATCTTCCAGTCGCAACAAGTTGCTTTTAAGCAAAGGTTGGGGATACTGATCGCGCACGTCTCTCGTGGGAGAAATAAAAGCGTCAAGCAAATCATCGAGCATCACCGGGTGTAAATTCATCGATGTACCGAGTTTGTTTCGATCGGTTTTTTTAATCATTTGGATACAACGATCCGTTCCGATTTCTGCGACATCGATGTCAAGCGCACGCAAAACATTTAGGGCAATATCGTAACTCTCAGGATGAATCGGTGTTTTATCCAAAGGGTTGTCTGAATCGAATATTCGGAGGAAGCCTATGGCTTGTTCAAAGGTTTTCGGACCAAGTTTCGGTACCGACTTGATTGCCTCGCGATTGACGAACGGACCGTTCTTCTCACGGTGGATCACGATATTCTGCGCGATACTGCTTGATACACCCGAGACGAAACCGAGCAACGCGGTCGATGCGGTATTGACATTGACGCCCACTTGATTCACTGCAGTAGACACGACAAAATCCAATGAATCGCTCAATTTAGATTGTGATACATCGTGTTGATACTGCCCGACGCCAATGGATTTGGGATCGATTTTCACCAATTCACTCAAAGGATCCTGCATACGTCTGGCGATACTGATGGCGGACCGTTCTTCCACTTGAAAATCAGGAAACTCCTGTCGCGCCATATCCGATGCAGAATACACAGAAGCACCCGCTTCGCTGACGATGACATACTTGACATCCAAATTGAATTCCTTGATGAGTTGCGCTACAAAAGCTTCGGTTTCGCGCGAAGCGGTTCCATTGCCGATCGCGATAATCTCTATGGCGTATTTTTCGATCAAATAACGCATCCGCTTCTTTGATAACTCAAGCTTCGCAGGATCTGGTGCGTCTCCCGCGCGTGATTCGTGAGGATAAATGACGCCTTTATCTAGAAATTTGCCAAAATCATCGATGACCGCCAATTTGCATCCCGTACGAAAAGCCGGATCCACTCCCAGCACCATTTTTCCTTTCAAAGGTGGTTGCAACAATAAGGACCGCAAATTCTCGGAAAAGATGTGAATCGCCTGATCTTCAGCTTTTTCGGTCAAGTCGCTTCTGATTTCACGCTCTATCGACGGACTGATCAAACGTTTATACGCATCTTCGATCGCTTCTATCACAAGTTGTTCAACCGAAGATTTTTTCTTGATTATGAAATTCGCCTGTAAATAATCAAGGATTCTCTCGTTCGGGACATTGATCTTCGCGGTGATGACTTTTTCTTTCTCGGCGCGATTGATTGCCAAAATCCGGTACAATTTGATCGTCTTGAGCGGCTCTTCATATTCATAATAGTTTTTGTATGTCTGATAAGGATCATCCGCGTCTTTCTTTTTGCTTGTGGCAAGCACACCGTTTTGAGTGGTGAATCCGCGGATCCATTTGCGATAATCCGCATGATCCGAGACCATTTCCGCAATGATGTGTTTCGCACCGGCGAATGCGTCCTCGATTGTGGGCACCGCTTCATTCAAATATGGCAAAGCCATTGAGTCCAGGTCATCTACCAGCGGATATGTCAAAATCATCTGGGCCAAGGGCTCCAAACCGTTTTTGATTGCCTCGGTCGCTTTGGTTTTCTTCTTTTCTTTATAAGGTCGATAGATGTCTTCCAAATCCACAAGCTTCTCGGCATTCGCGATCGCAATCTTGATTTCATCCGTCAGCATGCCTTTTTCATCGATCAGACGTAAGATGTCTTCTTTCCGCTTCTCGAAATTCACTTGATACTCATATTCTTTTTCTACCGCGCGGATTTGTTCTTCATCCAAGGATCCGGTGACTTCCTTGCGATAACGCGCAATAAAAGGGACGGTATGTCCATCGGCCAACAATTTCAATACGGCTTCGACCTGATGCGCACCAATCTTGTTGTCTTTTGCAATTGAATGAATCAATGAGTCATTGAGCAGTTCCATTTTATCACCTGTCGCTTATATGTTATAGTCTATTTATACCACAAATGCCGTGAACTTCAAAGCACTATCATCGATTTGAACCCAACCCAACCATAAAAAAAAGAGCCTCCGATGAGGCCCTTTGATGATGGGTCAACCAAATGCTTCCTTCCCTTAGTTAAAAGGTTCGTATGTCCCGGCTTTGATGGTTTGAAGCAAGGAAATCACGTCTGCCACGCCCGTTGCAGCTTCCTCAAATTCGCCGTCAACGAATACGACCAAAGTCGGCGTAACAATCTGCGTTCCGCCGATCAAATCGATGAGTTGGGCTTCTGCCGTGCTCGATTTGTCGGTGATATCATCATATTTTGCCAAAAAGAACACTTCTTCGGATTTGTTGATGTTGTAGGCGAGTTTCAAGACATCCTTACGCGCTTCTTCACACGCAGTGCATGAGTTTTGATAGATATAGACGACGTAATTGCCTATGGCATTTCCATCGGTGTTCTCGAGTTCCAATACATCGGAAAATTTCTTGATGTTGGAAAACTCATCATAATTATGGGAACTGACTGCCAGGTCATATATGAACGCAACAGCGACGATAAGCATGACTGCCGAAATAATCCCGACGATAACTTTCAAAAGCATTTGTTCTGATGATTGTTTTTTGAATCCTTTTTTGTATGTGGCCATGTTTTCACCTCAGCATGTAATATTTTACATAATATTTCGCATTTGTGCAAGGATTATTTCTATGCTTGCCTAAATCAAGGCTCATTCTTAGTCTCAATGATGACAATTGCGATGGCATACTCGCGTTCATGAGAGAGCGAAAGCATGATTTGATGCCCTGGAATCAGGGGCGTTTCGATCACGGGTTTTCCGGTTTCATCCCGAGCGATGGTTATAGTGTTGAAATCATACGGACCCATCGAGGCAGTACACGCTTTCGTCAAAGCCTCTTTGGCTGCCCATCGTCCCGCAAGAAATTCTTCTTTTCTTGTGGGAGAAGTGAAATGTTCATACCGCTCGAGTTCTTGTTTTGACAAGATCTTCGCTGCATTTTGTGGATTCACCCGTTTGATACAAACGATATCCGTGCCCACTCCGATAATCATGAGTGTTCCTCCTCAATTTGCAAGCGATTAGCCAAATCGCGAATGGCCCGGAAACGATGATTGAGCGCGGATTTTGACAAGGGTTCCTTCAAAAACTCTTGAGAGGCATAACTCAATTCAAGCAATGTGGATTCAGGATACTTTTTGCGAAGAAAAATGGCTTCCTGCATGCTTTTGGTAATTTGGTTGGGTTTGAGTTTGTCTTCGATGAGTTTGATGTGACTCAGTTGTTGGGAAGCCGCATCCAAAGCTTTTCTTTCGTTGGCGATATCGCAGTTGATGACGCGGTTAATCGAATTTTTGAAGTCTCGCTTGATTCGATTGTCCTCGAACATGAACAACGCTTGTGTCGCGCCTGTCACCCGTAAAAAATCAGCGATTTTCTCGGCTTCTTTCAAGTAAACAATGAAACCACGCTTATTCTTGGCGATTTTGGCTTTTAATTCATAATGATTGGCGATATGCATTAATGAATGAGCCTGTTTCTCGGAAAAACATTGAATTTCAAGATGATACGTGGCGGTTTCGGGTCGGTTCAAGGACCCGCCCGCAAGAAACGCACCGCGCAGATACGCGCGCTTGCAACAATCATTGGATACAATTTCTGGGGAGAGGTCTTGAAAGAAAATCCCATCTCGACCCATCAAAGACAACTCCTGCAATATGCGATTGACTGATTGGTCGATACGAATGACATACATGTCGTGCTTTTTAAACTTAATCTGCTTTTTGCTTGTCAACGTGATTTCGACAGAGTACAGACTTTTGATCAAACTGACGGCCTTACGAATGACTCCCAGATGGCTGCTTTGAAACAACACGTGCAACCCTTCGCTGTTCAATTCCATCGAACCACCGATGTGAAAGAGCGCGGATAATTCCGCGCGATTGCAACAATTCGCATTCGAAAGATGTGTGAGTTCGGTTTTGACATCTGTGGAAAATGACATATCTATCAATCCTTTTTTCTGACACCATCAAGATATTTGACTGCCGACAGCGCGGCAATCGCGCCGTCGGATATCGCTGTCACGATGTAGCGATGATCCTTCTTGGTCACATCTCCTGCGGCGTAGAGCCCAGGGACAGATGTGGCCATATCTCGATCAACCGCTATGAACCCTTCGCCATCGTGGATCGACAAATGATCCGCATATGCCGTGTTCGCGAGGTTGCCCGAATAGATGAACGCTCCTTGAGCGGGAATCATGGTGTGTTCGTGGGTCAGAAGATTCACGACCTCGACGTGTGTGAGTGTGTCCTCGCCGTGGAACCGAACGACCCGCGTTGACGCGAGATGTGTGATACGTGGCACTTCATGGACCCGTTCAATCATTCCCTTGATCGCTGTATACTCCGACAAATCATGGATGATCGTCACGGACTTCACCGTTTGGACCAGATACAGACTTTCTTCAAGTGCCGCGTCGCCTCCACCGATAACAACG
>JAQVTV010000060.1 GCA_028699855.1 Candidatus Izemoplasmatales bacterium
TATACTCGAGCACACCTTTCTTGAGCGCACCGGTTCCGAATCCATGGATGATGGAACAAAATTCGAGATGATGAAACATACAATCATCCACGAATTTATCAAGCGCGTCCATTGCTTCTTCATAGCGTTTTCCGCGCAGATCGAGTTCAGTGTGGGCAACGCCTTCCTTGATCACTTTTTGCGATTCGGGCCGTCTGTCATCCGCTGAATCAGTAGAGTATTCAATCTGTTCTTCAGAAAATACAGAAGTGAGCGCGCCCATTTGTACTTCGAATTTCGCTCCTCTTTTACGCATCACCACGCCATGTCTAGCAAACGGAATTACATGAACCCGATCGCCGATCTGAATGGTGCGCAGATTCGTCTTCAGAGGTTGTTCCTCTGGATCTTCAAGGTTTTTCACCGCGTATTTCATTCGCGCGATCTCATGTTCCTTGATCGTCGCCCGTTTCTTGAGCGCGTCCAGTTCCTGGATCAATGCTTCTGCGGTTTCTTTTGCTTTACGCAGCTCATCCTTCTTTTCAGACGCAAGTTTCTTGAGCAACTGATTGTGCTTGATGCGGGCTTCGGTATTGATGTGTTCCTGGGCTTCCAGTTTTTCTTGATATTCGCGTTTCATGGACTTGACGTCTTCCACTTCGCGAGCAAGCAATTTGCTTTGATATTCCAGTTTCTTGATCAAGTTCGCTGTCTCATTATCAAACGTCAATGACACATCACGGGCATGATTCACGATGACTTGATCCAATCCTAGACGAAGTGCAATATCCAAGGCGTTCGAAGTACCGGGTATCCCGATTTGCAAACGATAGGTGGGTTGCAGTGTTTCTATATCGAATTCGACCGAAGCATTGACGGTGTCATCGAGATTATAAGCGTAGATTTTCAGTTCCGGATAATGGGTCGTCACCATTTGGTAGACATTTTTGCCACGAATGTGGTCCAAAAGACTCATCGCAAGCGATGCGCCCTCCTTGGGATCCGTACCGGAACCCAGTTCATCCAACAAGACCAAGGATCTCGCTTCCAAATGCTTCAGGATGTGGATAATCTTCGTAATATGGGAAGAAAAAGTCGATAAAGACTGTTCAATCGATTGTTCATCGCCGATATCAGCGAATATATGCGTGAACACAATGGTTTTTGAGCCTTCATCCACAGGAATGAACAGACCGGACTGTACCATGATCGATAATAATCCCAGCGTCTTCAAACATACTGTTTTGCCACCGGTATTCGGCCCGGTGATGACGATGGAGCGATAGGCACCAAACCCGATCGTGTTCGCGACGACGGTTTCCGTCGGAATCAAGGGGTGTCTCGCGTTTTTCAAATCCACGATATCACGCGTCAAAATCGGCATGGTTTCCTGATATTTGATCGCTCGCTTTGCTTTGGCGAAAATGACATCGAGTTGTGTGAATATTTCGAGATTCACACGTAATGGTTCTTGATCGAGAGCGACACTTTGGGACAAACGATAGAGGATTCGATCGATGGCATCGCGCTCTTCAGCAAAATATGACTGAAGGTTGTTGTTCATCTCCACACAGATCATCGGTTCGACGAAAACCGTTTCCTTACTCGAAGACATATCATGAACGATACCCTTGAACACATTTTTATATTCTGCTTTAACCGGGAGGACCAAGCGATTATTTCGGATCGTGATGATGGAATCCGTCAGTTTCTCGGACTCTAAGTGTAACAACGACTGCATTTTTTCCTGGATTCGCTTTTCGAGGATGGTGATTTTTTTCCTGACTTGTGCCAATTCAGCCGATGCGGAATCATAGATTTCGCCTTTGGGGTCGATACAGGTGTCAATCGTTTCTTTAAGATGGGGATGATAGGTAATCTGTTGATAGTATGTTTCCAAAGGAACGAAATCGATTTCCAACTGACGGATTTTCTTGATATATCGTTCCGTCCTCATCTCCGCCTCGACAAATGAGACGATTCTGAGTAATTCATCGATCGATAACGTCGAACCGATTCGTGCCCGCTTAAGCGATGCTTCGATATTGAGAACACCGGTCATCGGTGTTTCATCGAAACGCTCAATCATGCGTTTGGCACATCCCACTTCGTCCAGCATCCGCGATACATCCACACTGACATTCGTGGGCTCGATTGACAAAACAGCTGTCTTTCCGAGATCGGTGACGGCGTATTGTTTGAGTTCATTCAGGATTTTGGAAAACTCCAACAGTTCTATATCAGCAAACATTTTTTCTCCCTCATTTGTTTCTATTTTACCACAAAACATGCTAAAATATACCCAGGAGTTGATACTGTGAACTATGTTTTTTCGTTGAATCAGGATGAGATCAAAATCCTCGCTGATTATTATTCACCCTATATCAAGGACACACCACACGAACATGTTCTGCTTTTTTTTCAAGCCCCGCACATCACAGTCACCGTTTATCGTTCATTGAGAGTATTATTACAAGGCCATGACGCGTATGAAGATTATATGATGTTCTCTGAGATTTTCGGTTTCGAACCTGCAATCTCCACTCAAATCGATCAGCCTGTCCCACCCGAGTCCAAACAAACTGATCATGGAAGCGTGATTGGCTCCGATGAAGTCGGGACCGGAGATTTCTTTGGACCTGTGGTCGTCGCAAGTGTTTTGGTACGACAAGAGGACAGGGCTTTTCTCGAGTCATTCTCCATTCGCGATAGCAAGAAATTGACAGATGAAGTGATACAACAGATTGCACCAAAACTCATCTCGCACCTCAAACACGTGGTTTTAGTGACCCACAACGAAAAATATAACCATTTGATCAAGGACGGTTTCAACCTGAACAAAATCAAAGCCTATCTCCATAATCATGCCATACACAAATTGCATCAACAATATTCAACCCCTGTCGACATGATCGTAGTGGACCAGTTCGCTCCCGAAGACAGATACTACGATTACCTCAAGGATGTTCCGTTCGTTGAACGCGTGCATCTGGTCGAAAAGGCAGAGGACCAGTTTCTCAGTGTTGCATGCGCCTCAATCATTGCCCGTGCTGCTTTTCTTCAAAACATGGCAGAATTATCTCAGTCGATCGGTATCCAATTGCCACTGGGCGCCAACCCCGTTGTCGATCTCATCGGTAAACGCATCGCTCTTGAACACGGATTTGAGATCTTTGACAAAATCGCCAAAACGAACTTCAAAAATCTCGAGAAAATCAAGGCCTTGATGCCCTCCCCACGATGAGCAGATTGCTTGGGTTAATCAAGTAAAAATGGTATAATTCAGGTATAAACATCATTATTCAAGGAGGAAATTCCGATGAAATATGTACTACCTGAATTACCCATCCCATACGATTCTCTTGAACCCTATATCGATGAAATGACGATGAGAATCCACCATACCAAGCACCATCAAGGCTACATCAACCAGCTCAATACCTTACTTGAGCCATATCAGGATCATCCGTACGATCAACTGATTGATCTCTTATCCCATCTCGATGCGCTTCCAGAAAAAATCCGCACCGGAGTCAGAAACAACGGCGGCGGACATTACAATCACACGCTTTTTTTCGAGCAACTCAAACACAATCCGAACGGCACACCGAAAACCAGACTCCTCGAAGCGATCAATCGCACTTTCGGGAGCTTCGATGCATTCAAAAACGCGTTTGCCGAGGCGGCTAAAACGCGTTTCGGTTCAGGGTGGGCTTGGCTCATTGTGAACTCGGAACATCAGCTTGAAATCGTCTCAATGCCCAATCAGGATCCAATCACGCATGCCACTCCGATTTTAGGACTTGATGTTTGGGAACACGCCTATTACTTGAAATACCAGAACAGGCGGCCCGAATATATCGAAAGCTTCTTCCATGTCATCAATTGGGATGTCATCGAAGATCGATACCTCAAAGCGATTCAATCATCATAATCGTTGAAAGAACCTCTCTCAAGGGGTTCTTTTTTTTATGTGTGTTGGTGAATCCATTCAATGATTTTTTGATCGTTCAAGGGCTTAGAAAAATAATATCCTTGGGCGTAATCACACTGATACGTTCGGAGCAATTTCATGACTTCTTCTTCTTCGATACCTTCTGCGATGACTTTGTATCCCAATTGCTTGGCCAGTTGGATTGTCGCCTTGACGATTTCTCTGGCGGAATTGTTTTGGATGATTTGTCGCATGAAAAATTTGTCGATTTTGATCACATCGATCGGGAACTGACTGAGATAGGCGAGTGATGAATATCCTTTACCAAAATCGTCAATGGCGATATGGATACCCTGATTCACAAAGCGTTCCAGCATCGTTTTGCTTGCTTCGGGATTGATCATTAACACCGATTCGGTAATTTCTAGTTCGAGGAGGTGTTTTGCGACGTTGGATTCGTTAATGACTTGCATCGTACGATCATAAAACTGAGGGTCATAGAGATTTTTTGCGGAAATGTTGATTGAGATCCCCATAGTGATACCCATACGCTGGAATTCCCACATTTTGTCGAGCGCCCTCTTCAATACCCAATTCGTCAAGTTGTGAATCAACTTGGTTTCTTCGACGATCGGCACGAACTGATCGGGAAAGATAGTCCCCTTTTCCGGGTGTTGCCAACGAATCAAGGCTTCCAGACCAATGGGTTTCAGCGTTTCGAGATCGATTTTGGGCTGATAGACCAAAAATGTCTCGTTATCGGCCAGCGCTTGAGTGAATGTGGCCAGCAAATCATACTCCGAGCGTTTGCGAATCAAGGAATCATCGTATACGACATACGGGAGATTATTTTCCTGAGCGAAGCGTGCAGAAGCGTCCGACACGCGGTACGTTGAGAGTTTCTGGCAATCCGTCCCGTCGTGAACCAACCCTGCGCCAACCGAAAAATCGACATACAAGGGAATGCCGTTGATGATACGTGAATAGGAGATTGCCTTGAGAATCAATTGGGCATCGAGATTGAGATCATAATACGGCTTCGCAAGCCATATCTTGTTGGTATCGGCTTGGATAATGAGTGATTTTTTAGGAAAACTCGCCTGAAGATCATCATATACTTGATGGACCAACTTATGATAGATTTCCATGCCCAATACATCTCCGATGTTGGTCGCATTGTTGATCAAAAGTGTGAATACCGCATAACTTTCATGGGAAAACTGCGCCTTAGCACATGAGAGATAGTTGGTATTCGGTAGTTTGGTCTCTTGATTGTAGGCCATTAAGGAACGAATCTTTTCCGAGCTCAACCGTAACCGTTTTGCGGCAAAACCACTGATGAATCCAAGGACCAAGAAAATGATCAGGCGAAAAAACCAGTTGATGAATAGTTGGGGTATCGCCAGTTCGGTGTCAAGCGGCATCATGGGACCCAAAAGAATACCGGCCGCTAGGGCAACCAACAAAGCGATTTCCGGACCGAAAAAGACTCCGGCGAGGACAATGGGAATGTACATCGTATGCGAAAATGAATAAGTGATGCCTCCGGTCATATACACCAGAAAGTACACCGAAGGCAACATCAAAACTATGGCGATCATCGCGATGATCTTATAGTTCCGAACAATGAAACTGACGAAATTCATGCGCTTCGATTCCTGGTTTTTCATCCGAATAACCTCCCAAGCTCAAGCGGCAAGCGCTATATGGATGCGCTTTCATTCCTATTATATAATGATTGCGTCTGATCAGCAAGCCAAATAGACTAATATGTGGTATTTACGCGAAAAAAAGACTCGGACAAACCGAGTCTATTCTTCCTCTTCTTCATTGAGTGGACGTTTGCGTTTTTTGTCTTGCATTTTTTTGAATACGGTGAGTTTCAAGTAGCCCAAAAGCGCTACACCCACTACGATGATGACATACCAATACCATTGCATCGCTAAGGTCAAATGAAACATCTTCTTTCCTCCTTTACTTCAGATTTGCTCGCTTGAGAAACATTCTGTAGGCCAAAAGCGAAAGCCCGAGCGCGTACGCTCCTCCAATAATCATATAGCCATAGAATGGCAGATTACTCGATGAATCGAGAGATAGCACGAGATTTAGCAAGGGTTTGATCGTCCAAAAATTCGGTAGGATACCCAAGAGGTACTGCTTCCAATCCATAAAAGCGTTGAGCAGTGTCAGAAGCGGCAACATGATGATGAGTCCGCTGGATTTCATGAATGCGAAGCCTTCGATCTTATTTTTCGCAATCGAGGAAATCACGAGGGCAAAAAGCGGAACGATAAGACTCGACGTCAAGATGAACACCCATGCATGACCCCATCCCAGCGATTCCAAGAGATTGATCGTCTGACC
>JAQVTV010000061.1 GCA_028699855.1 Candidatus Izemoplasmatales bacterium
CGTCCATTCAGGAAGTCGATGAAGCATTGCATGCCCTTGGGTATAGCCAAAAAGAGATTCAAAAGGTTTTATCGAAACTCGATCAAGAGAAACCTACGAATGAGTTGTTGAAGGATGCTTTAAGGTTGATGCTGAAATAAACAAGAACACGCTCGCGAATGCGGGCGTGTTTTGATTTTTGTGTAAGATTTGGTTACAAACTAGATACTTAAAAGCTCACGGATTTCCTGAAGTCCCATGCCACAGCCCAGCGCGACCATTAAGAGGATTCGCGCTTTTTGTCCGTTAAGATTGGGCGCGATCATACATCCGATATGCGTCAAGTGACGTCCGCCGCCTTCATAGCCATAAGTATCCAAGACGCGCCCTGAAGGACAACGTGACGTAATGACAACGGGCAAACCAAGGGTGAGCGCTTCCTGAATCCCTTCAATCATTTGCGGTGGGACATTACCTCTGCCCAGTGCTTCAAGAACGATCCCTTTGACATTCAATGAATGAATTGCATAACGAAGTAGTTGACTGTCCATTCCCGAAACGACCTTCAGCAAACTCACGTTGGGCTCAATGACATCGGTCGGGAGTTTGCGTCTGAGATAATTCACAGAACGGTAAAAGATAACTTGGTGGCTGTCTACAATACCGATAGGACCATAATCGAGGGACTTGAATGTATCAAGTGAAAGCGTGTTGGTTTTTGTCACCTCGCTGGCAGCGTTGATCTGATCATTCATCACGACCAAGACGCCTTTACTGGAAGCGTCGGGAGAAAGACATACCAGGATCGATGATACTAAATTATTGATCCCGTCATAACCAAGCTCAGAACTCGATTTCATCGAGCCAGTAACCACTACGGGTTTTTCTGTATCGAGAACCGTGTCGAGAAAAAAGGCTGTCTCTTCAAGGGTGTCTGTCCCGTGGACAACGATGACACCACTCACTTGATCATCGTTCAAGAGTGCTCTGACTCGAAGTGAAAGCTCCAACATGATGGCAGGCGTGATGGAGGGCGAAGGCAGTTTTGAGAATTCAATCATTTCCAAATCATAGCAATGAAAATGATCGAGCAATGAAGAAAAGATATCTGAAGCGTTGAGCGCTGGAACAACCGAATGGTTCGCATCGTCCACCTTCATCGATATCGTACCGCCTGTGAACACAATACATAATTTTGGCATGATATCATCCAACCTTTCAAAACCTAACATTATTATACCATATGCGCGAGAAAGACAAATGCATGAATCGAGATTTATGTGGTTTTGTCCATGAGATTTCAACCCGATTTCTAAGAAAGCAAAAAACGAGGGCCAATTTTAGCAAAACTAGAACATAACCCCTTATCGACATTATCCACCAAAGTGGCGTCAACCCCCACATATAGCGCTCCGTTATTAGTTAACATAATATATATTATAGGAAGTTATTCTTAAAATGATATGACCCAAATATTATCCCCAAAACAATGATTCTGAATAATGATTACGAAATAAATCCACCATTCGCACCCGCTTCTGTTCGATTAATCATGTTCATATTTGTACGATGAATATGTTAGTTTTGTTCTTTTCTTCGTTCGTGGGTGTATCGACTTTCGCACGTAAAAAAACGGCGATTTTCGTCGTTTTTTCATGACCCATGATAAATATACCCTGTGAAAGCCGAACAATGCGTCACGCGTGAATTCAGGATATATGAAAAACACAGTCCAAAAATTAGACTGTGTTTGAAAAATCGAGTGCTTCTTCTACTACGATTCCAAGGGACGCCGCGAATGCGTAAGCCATTTCAACTTCTGGATCATAGAGCGATGAAGGCTCATGGGCATCCGAGGAAATGATGACTCGAGGCTCATGCTTTTTGACGATCTCCCAAAATTCTTTTCTCGGATACAGATATCTGTTTCCTGCAGGAGTCATCCGCATTCCTTTTCTGATTCCATTGACATTGATCTCCAATGGCATTCTGCATTCTTTGGCTTTGAGGATCAGCCTTTCCGACTCATGATAGATGAAGTCATCAAACTCGTCGATATTGAATAGCATTAAATCTGGATGACAGATGAATGCGAAGTATCGTTTATCGATTGCCTCAATGAGTGTGTTTACATAAGTATGGATATGTTCGTGTGTCGTCAGGCGATACGTGCTTCTCAGTTGATTCGGCTGGGTGACATCTTTGATGTAATGTTGACCCAATGCGAGATAATCCAGTTCTTTGAGATACCGCTGATACATCACATCATGTTCGCCAAAATATTCGATTTCCAAGGCTTTATAGACTTTGATGTCTTTTTGATACTTGTGAATAGCTTGATGACACATATCGAGATATAAGGGGTAATCTGATTGATGCATGCGTATGCTTCGATCCTTCAACGATTCAAACGGTGCGTGATCGGACATGCCCAGTGATGTAAAGCCGAGTTCGATTGCCTTCTCGACATAATCTTCAACACTGCCTACCGCGTGGCGGCATAGATACATATGCGTATGGTAGTTGTTCTTCATTAGTTTATGCGGAAATGACATCCGACACTATCCTCTCTTGTCAGTGCGTGATCGGTGATGAGCCAAGCTGTCTCAACGAGATTCAAGGCTTCATAGTAATATCGTGTGAGATTCGGCGCTTTGTATAGACTGTCGCGTAGGCCTTCCAACATGGTCCGCGTCAGCGACAACCCTTCTTTTGTCCGGACGATTCCTGCATATTCATCCATGTAATCGCCGATTTTCTTGCGTAGCGGTTTGTAATTATAGTGATAGTTCGGCAGTTCAGCCAAAACAACGGGATGTGGTATTGGGATGTGTTCGAGTGTCTGGTTAATTCTGTTTGCGGCCGCTTGACCGAACACCACACATTCAAGCAAAGAATTGGATGCGAGACGGTTAGCGCCATGAACTCCGGTATGTGCGGTTTCTCCAACTGCATAGAGGTTTTTGACACTTGTCTCACCATTCAAGTCCACAGCAACGCCACCACAAATGAAATGCTCGCAGGGAGCGACGGGAATGAGGTCTTTCCCCATGTGGATGTGTTTCGATTGCAGATGATTGAAGATTGTCGGAAATCGTGTTTCAAGATACGAGGGGTCGAGATGACGGGTGTCCAAATAGACGTGATCCGTCCATGTATCGTACATCTCACGGTAAATAGCTTGCGACACGATATCTCTCGGGGCCATTTCCAAGCGCGGATGATACTTGGACATGAAACGTTGTTTTTCGATATTGATTAAGTATGCTCCTTCACCGCGAAGAGCTTCGGAAATCAGGAAACGTCGACGCTCAGTCTGGCTTTCATCATAAAGTGCTGTGGGATGGAACTGGACAAACTCCATGTCCTCAATGTTCGCGCCCGCACGAAAAGCCATGCCGATTCCATCGCCGGTAGCACTCAAATCATTCGTGGTCGCTCCATAGACGGAGCCGATCCCGCCGGTTGCGAGAATCGTGACCTTGGCCATGATGGGTTCATAATCCGCGTCACGAATGAGCACGCTCGCTCCGATGACGCGTTTCGAAGCATCCAGTAATAAGTCGAGGGCAATGGTTTCTTCCAAAAGCTCGATATTGGGATGAAGATTGATTTGTTGGGTTAAACCCTTGGTCGCATGATATCCAGAGGCATCGCCGCCACTATGGAGGATCCTTCGGTAGGAATGACCGCCTTCCTGCGTCAAAAGATAGCGTTGGTGTTCATCTTTATCGAACTGAATGCCCAAAGAAACCAAAGAAGCAATCGCATCTTGGGCATTCTTGACAAGAAAATGGACGGCTTCGGGATTGTTCAGATTGGATCCGGCCTTCAATGTATCATGAAAATGGCTGTCGAGCCGAATCGGATCATCGCTGAGCTCGGCGGCGATGCCGCCTTGAGCCAACATCGAATTCGAATGGCTGACGCTTTCCTTGGCGATGAGACATACCGTATACTTGGGATCGATAGCCAAGGCCGTGTACACTCCTGCAAGGCCCGCTCCGATAATCAATACATCATATGATCTGTTCATCAACTCAACTCCAACATCAAGTCTAAAGCCTTTTTGGCTTGTTTGCGGATGCCTTCTTCTACATGTATTTCGTACTGCTCTTCTTCAAGCGCGCGCAAGACATCCGTGAGACGTGTTTTCTTCATGTTCACACACGACATCGGTTCCTTGAGAATATGGAATGATTTTCCAGGGCACGCCTTCTGCAAGGGGTAGAGCATCCCGCTTTCGGTACCGATCACGAACGCTTGATGACTTGATTGTTGCGCATAGTTGAGAATCCCGCGGGTGCTTCCGACATAATCAGCTTGTTTGAGTACATCAAGAGGTGCTTCGGGATGGATAAGCACTTGCGCATGGGGATGTTTGTTTCTGGCTATCACAACATCCTCGACCTTGAGGTTGTTGTGGACCCGGCAATAACCCGGCCAGATATCGATATCCAGATCATAGCGGTCTTTCAAATACATTCCCAGGTTCTTATCGGGAATGTAAAGCATTTTTTCGTGTTGGAAATGGGTGATGATTTTCTCGGCATTCGAACTGGTGACGCATACATCGGAGAGGGCTTTAACCTCTGCGTATGAATTCACGTAACAAATGATTTTCCGATCTGGATTCTTTGCTTTGTAATCAAGAAGTCTGCGCTTGTTGATCATCATCGCCATGGGACAAGAGGAATTATAGACCGGCAATAGCACTTTCTTCTCCGGGGAGAGGATCTTCGCGGTTTCCGCCATAAAGTTCACACCGCAAAAGACGATGATCTGCGCATCGGTTTCTGAAGCCTTACGACTCAAGTCCAAGGAGTCGCCAATGAAGTCTGCCACATCTTGAACATCGGGTTCCTGATAAAAATGGGCGAGAATGATCGCGCCTTTTTCTGCTTTTAACTGACGTATTCTATCTTTCATTCGCATATCATCTCATTTCCAAGGGTTCATTCCTATTATATGCTTTTTTGCCCGATTTGCCAACGAATATGGTATAATTTTCTGTGTGAGACAAAGGAGTGATCAAGGTGTATGAACCACTCGCCAACCGTTTAAGACCGAAAAGCTTCGCTGAAGTCATCGGTCAGGAAAAAACCATCGCAATCCTCAAAAAAATGCTGGAAAAAGAGAAATTGCTCTCATGCATTCTCTATGGGCCGACGGGCGTTGGGAAAACGACCATAGCGCTATTGATCGCGGAATACTTCCCTTTGCGTCATCACAAGTTCAATGCCTCCACGGACTCCAAACAGACACTCAGAGACATCATTGAATCATCGAGGATGTATGAAGGCACCCTATTGATCGTCGATGAGATTCATCGCATGAATCGCGACATCCAGGACTACTTGTTACCCTTTGTGGAAAAGGGCCAGGTCACGATAATCGGACTCACGACGGAGAATCCGTATATTGCATGTAACCCTGCCATTCGCAGTCGTGTCATCATCCT
Source organism: Candidatus Izemoplasmatales bacterium (assembly GCA_028699855.1). Taxonomy (GTDB): domain Bacteria; phylum Bacillota_I; class Bacilli_A; order Izemoplasmatales; family Hujiaoplasmataceae; genus JAAYZB01. The sequence continues at coordinate 5,441 of JAQVTV010000061.1, forward strand.
GAAACTTGAACGACCGAGTGAAGCAGACATCTTTGCGTTTTTGAAGCGGATAGACGTAGCCGAGTACCATCCAGACATCTTCATCTCCGACGAGATTCTCCACACCATCGCCGTTTCATGTAACGGAGAAGTCCGCGTTGCGATCAATATGTTGGAAATGTTGCTTATCCAGCTGGATGGCACTACCAATCCCACTTTGGATTTTGCCAAAGAGGTGATCGGCAGACCCGCGATATCAACTGATGATCGCGGCAACAACTATTACGATATACTAAGCGCTTTTCATAAATCTGTCCGCGGCAGCGATGTGAATGCGGCATTGCATTACTTGGCGCGCTTGATCGTCGCCGGCGATCTTGAATCCCTCTTAAGAAGGATATCCGCGATCGTCTACGAAGATATCGGGCTTGCGAACCCAACAATGGGAATGAAAGTGGCCGCGATGTGTGACATCGCACGCCACATCGGTTTTCCTGAAGCGACGAACGGCTTGGCTGCGCTCACCATTGAGATGTGTCTCTCGCCGAAATCGAACAGTGCCCATCTTGCAGTTCAAAAGGCCATCGCTGATGTTGAACAAGGCAAAACCTATCAAGTTCCCTCTCACCTCATCAATAACCCCACCTACGACGAGAAAAAACCCTATCTCTACGCCCATGATTTCACCGAACACATCGTCGCCCAGCAATACCTTCCCAACGAACTCAAAGATGTGATCTACTATGAACCGCAAGATCACACCAAACTAGAAAAAGCGTTTCAGGAACAATATCAACACATCGAGAAAATCCTCAAGGCAAAGCAAAAGGCGGACCATTAGATCCGCCTTTTGTTTA
>JAQVTV010000062.1 GCA_028699855.1 Candidatus Izemoplasmatales bacterium
CACGGTTCATCGGATGGAAGATTCACGATTTCCTACGCCGGGAAACATATGTCCAAGGAAGACATCGCCCAGGCTCATTATCAGGCGTTGGATTATGATGAGACCATCTCTCGTTATCATCCGGACCGCCTTGTGCCGGGTTGGAATATTCTCGATAATCAGGAAGAGATCTTTTATATTCCCAATCCCGCATTGGGATTATGGATAGATAGAAATCGGTTCTAACCCAAACGAAGCGTTCCAACTTCCATTACGGGAACGCTTTTTTACTGAAAAGACGAGTCAAAGGAGTATGATCATCCATGAAAGCGAATGTCATCACACCCTATTTTATCGACGACCAACCCCGGGATATGATCTTGATTTTACCCGGTGGGGCATACGGATGGACTTCGGATAGAGAAGCGATACCTGTCGCCAAGCGTTGGAATCAGGCATCGTGCCATGCGGCTGTCTTCTATTATCGAAACCAGAGACTGCTTTACCCGGCATTGATCGATGAAGCCTATTCTCTGATTGATCGCTTTCGAGAAGACCCAAGGATCCGCCGTATATATCTATGCGGATTTTCGGCGGGCGGACATTTCGCATTGATGTTGCTTCAACGGAAACCTTCATGGTTTGCCGGCGGTATCTTGTGCTATCCGGTGGTTTCTGCCGATGTCAATCTCTGGAATGAACGGAGTTTCATCAATTTGCTAGGGAAGAACCGGCCGTTCGAACATTTGGAGGAAGTGAGCTTAGAAAAGCACGTCCCCGAAGAGATGTGTCCATTGTTTGTATGGCATACGCTGGATGATGAATCCGTCAAAGTCGGGAACAGTCTTGTGTTGATCGAAGCAGTTCGTGCGAAGAACGCATCGATTGAGGCACATATCTTTCCAAAGGGTCGTCACGGATTGTCTTTGGCGACGGAAGAAACGCCATTTATCGATTCTGACCCCATGGTCTTCGCCCAAGAGAATGCGCATGTGTCCCAATGGTTTGAGATGGCAGTGTCTTGGATTCGTTCGCGCCCATCATCATAACGGAACGCTTTTGTGATAAGTCTTTTCAAGGACAATGTTTTTTGTCCTTTTTTTGTGGTATCATGATATGCGATGAAGTCTATCGATATCATGATACATCGCAGCCGCTAGGCGGGACACATTCGATGAAAGAGGAGTGACAATGTGATTTACGAGAATAAATACCTTGAATTGCTCAGCCATGATTTTCCAACCGTGCAATCAGCGAGCACCGAAATCATCAACTTGAGCGCCATTCTCAATCTCCCTAAAGGGACCGAAGTGTTCATTACCGATATTCACGGGGAGTACGATGCGTTCAACCACTATCTGAAAAACGCTTCTGGGATCATCAAAGAAAAAATCGATATATTATATCCCGATCTTGCCGCAGAAGACAAAAACCGCTTGGCTTTTTTTATCTATTACCCAACCGATATGCTAAACAAGTATCAGGAGTCATGCGATAGTCCTGCCTATGAACGATTACTCAAAGACATTCTCTATAAAATGATCATGATTTGTCGACAAATCGCAACAAAGTACACTAAAAGCAAGGTTCAAAAGATCTTACCGGATGAATTCGCTTATGTGATCACCGAGTTGCTGTATGAATCGAACAATCACGAAGACAAGGAGTTATATTATCAAGCGATCATCGATGCGATTTTCTTGACGAGGAGAGAAAAGAAATTCATCGTCCAAATCAGTCGCTTTCTGCGTAATCTCGCCATTGATCGCCTCCACATCGTAGGCGATATCTTCGATAGGGGACCCAAACCGCATCTGGTGATGGAAAAACTGCTCAAAAAGAGCAATGTCGATATTCAATGGGGCAATCACGATATCAGTTTTCTCGGGGCGGCTTCGGGCTCGCAAGTGATGGTGGCCAATGTCATTCGGATCGCTGCGCGCTACAATAATCTCGACTGTTTCGAGGATGGATATGGCATCAATCTCTTACCTTTGGCGCGTTTTGCTTTTCAGATGTATGGGGATGATCCTTGCACGATCTTCATCCCCCGCGTCAAGAACGAGGATTATCAAAATGAAGAAGACTTGTCGTTCGTCGCGAAAATCCACAAGGCCATAGCGATCATCCAGTTCAAGCTCGAACAGAAGATTATCAACAGGCATCCAGAATTCGGGTTGGATGATCGGCTCCTGCTCGACAAAATCGATCCCCTTCACCACACGGTCACCATCGGTCAATCCACCTATCCGATGTGTGACGCCAAGTTTCCAACGATAGATTGGCAGGATCCTTATACGCTAACCAAAGAAGAAAAAGATGTCATTGATCATTTGACGCAACTCTTTCTTCACAACGAGATGTTGCAAAACCACGCTAAATACCTCATCCAGAAAGGCTCGATGTATCTTGCTTATAATAATAATCTTTTGTTTCATGCGGCCATACCGCTTCATGAAGACGGCTCATTTCGCTGTCAACTTATAGGCGACGCCCGATATGGCGGGCGCGCATTATTTGAAGTGTGCGAACGGAAAGTGCGCCAGGCGTACCTCAATCGCTACGCTAAAGACAATCCCGATAAAGACTATTTTCTCTTCTTATGGCAATCTGGGAACAGTCCTTTGTTCGGAAAACACGCCATGAAGACGTTCGAACGCTATTTTCTTTCGGATAAAACCACGCATAAAGAGGTCAATGATCCTTACTTCAAAGAGCGCCTCAAACCAGAAGTCCTGAAACATATTTTCGCTGATTTCAATATGGACAACCACAAGGCAAAAATCATCAATGGACACGTGCCCCTTGATGTGACGAAAGGCGATGAAGTGATTCTCGCGGACAAAAGGATCTATTCTATCGACGGAGGTATGAGCAAACAGTACGCCGATAGAACGACCATCGGAGGTTATAGTCTCATCAGCGATTCCCATGCATTCTTTCTCGTGTCTCATGAACGTTTCGAGTCGTATATATCCTTGATTCAAACAGAGCGCGATATCGTTTCAATCACCCGAAGTGAAGAAATCAATCCGCACCGTACCTACCTCTACGATACGAACAAAGGCGAGGAGATCAAAGAGAAAATCAAGGATTTATATAAGTTGCTTGAGCATTATCGCAACGGCACCATTAAGGAGAAGGCATAAATAAAACGGTTTGGAGGGAATCCAAACCGTTTTTTACTGCGACTTATGGTTTCGGGACTGCAGCGAGGCCTTTAGAGCCTTCAAATTCTGCAAATACGATGTAATATGTGCCTGGTTCAAGGACGACGGGGTTATCGACCCAAGTCCCCGCTTGGTCGACATTGTCTTTGACAATTTTTCTTATAAAACGAAAAAAACTTGGATAAAAGTTGTATAATAAAGGGCAAGACTGATTATCAGGAGATAATATGAGAAAAGAAAAATCTTGTGGCGCAATCATCTTTCAGAATATCGACGGCGTTCGCCTGTTTCTTCTGATTCATATGAATCATGGACATTGGTCTTTCCCGAAAGGGCATATGGAACCCCATGAAACGGAAGCGCAAACCGCGGTGAGAGAGGTTTTTGAAGAAACGGGACTCCAGGTCACCTTGTTGGAGGGGTTTCGCGAATCCATCACCTATCGTTTGCCCGATGAAGCCAACAAGGAAGTGGTGTTCTTTCTTGCAATGCCTCGTTCAGGGGAGATTTCAATTCAAAAAGAAGAACTACAAGATGCCCGGTGGCTTACGTTTCCTCAGGCCTTGGAGTTGATCACCTATCCTAAAGATCGCGATGTCTTGATGAAAGCGGTCAGGTTTCTTGGATAACATCAATCAGAACGATTTCTCCAGGGAGTTGCTCGGGTGGTTTGACGCTCACAAGCGAACCCTGCCTTGGCGCGAGAACACAGACCCGTACCGGGTGCTTGTTTCCGAGTTCATGTTGCAACAGACTCAGGTCAAGACGGTTATTCCCTATTATGAACGTTTCATCAATGCGATTCCCAATTTTCATGCGCTAGCGATGATTGACGAAGAGACACTGCACAAGCTATGGCAAGGTCTAGGATATTATCGCCGTGCGCAAAACTTAAAAAAACTCGCCATTGAAGTCGTCAATCAATTCAATGGCGTTTTGCCTGATGATCCCCTTATCTTAATTCGACTACCGGGCATAGGTCCTTATATCTCCGGAGCTGTCGCTTCTATTGCGTTCCAGAAGCCCGTTCCGGCGATCGATGGCAATGTCCGCCGCGTGATTTCCCGTTGTTTCGCGATTGAAGATCCATCCGGATCCGCTAACAGCTCCATTCACACGCGCATCCAGACGTTGATCGATCCCCAGCGACCGGGGGATTTCAATCAAGCGCTGATGGAAGTGGGGGCGCTCATATGTCTACCGACCACTTCACCCAAATGTCCGGAATGTCCTTTGAAGGATCGATGCCAAGCGAAGTTGCTAGACCGCATCTCGCAATACCCAGCCAAACTGAAACGACCTGCACCCAAAACGATTCCGATGACGGTTTTCTTGCTTCAAAGGGGGGATCGTTACGCGATTCAGAAACGACCCGAAGGCGGGCTTTTGGCTGGATTGTGGGAATTCCCCAACATTGAATCCCGACTCGATGACGCGGGTGTAATGCATTGGGCACAGATACACGATATCGAGATGGCACAGGTGTTCCATATAGGGAGAAACGCGCATCGATTCACGCATATCGTCTGGAATATGGATGTGTATCGATGCCAGATTCGGATGATTTCCCACTTAGCCCCATATGTGTGGGCAACCCTCGATGAGATCTATCGATCATATGCGCTGCCACAAGCGTTTTTGAAATTGCTGGACAAGAGATAAAAGCGTTCTCAACCGCTGATTTCGGTGGATCGATTATTGACAACGCTTACATGTTTCAGTATAATGAATACGTCATTTGATACACAGAGGTGCGTTTGATCGGTACCTTGTCCATTGGCAATGAGATGAACCTCAGATATGGATAAGCGAAGGGGTCAATCGCCGAAAGAGGGTGTTGGTTCATCGACACGTTCTTGGTATTGAAGCGAATGCTTCCATACTGCCATCTATGATGGAGCGCTGTTATATTCTCTCAGGATATAACGGCTTTTTTTATTTAAAAGGAGGATGAAATCTTGATCAGTTTGAGTTTGAAGGATATCGCCATCGGCGATGCCGCGACATGGACGAAGAAATATGCGGAAGAAGATGTCAATCATTATGCATCCATCACTGAAGACCGAAATCCACAACACGTAGATGAAGCATATGCCAAGAAATCCATTTTTAAAAGCCGGGTTGTACATGGCATGTACGTCGCTTCGTTGTTCAGTGCGATTTTTGGTGTGAAACTCCCCGGACTCGGAAGCATTTACACCAAGCAGAGTTTGAAATTCACAAAACCCGTATATTTGAATGATACGATCACGGCGAAGGTCGTAGTCAAAGAAATCATCAAAGAAAAGAACCGTGTCATTTTCGATTGTATCGCGATGAACCAACGCGATGAAGTCGTGATCGTGGGCGAGGCAGAAATCATGCCGCCCCTTTCGGAGGTCTCTGGATGAAAGGTTATGTCAATCAAGCATCATTTAAAGCACTGCTAAGAGATGATATGGTGATCATGGTCGGGGGGTTTCTCGCAAACGGATCCCCGGAACGTCTGATTGATCTCGTCGCAGAAAGCCAAGTGAAAAACCTGACCGTGATCTGCAATGATGGCGGATATGTGGATTTGGGCGTGGGAAAGATCATCGCCCAAGGTCAAGTCCGGAAATTGATTGCATCCCACATCGGGACCAACCCCAACGTGGGGACTTTGATGCAAGAGGGTGAAATGGAAGTTGAGCTTGTCCCTCAAGGCACATTGGCCGAGAGAATTCGTGCCGGAGGAGCGGGGCTCGGTGGCATTCTGACTCCCACCGGAATGGATACCATTGTCGAGAACGGCAAGAAAGTGATTGAAGTCAAAGGCATCAAATACCTCCTTGAAGAGCCGTTGAAAGCTGATTTGGCATTGATTGGCGGAGCGGAAGCAGACACATATGGGAATTTGGCATACATCCAGACGATGCGCAACTTCAATCCGTTAATGGCTTTGGCATCCGAACTTGTCGTGGTTGAACCACATCGATTCACACCTGTCATCGACCCGGAATGTGTCATCACGCCGCACCCGCTGGTGGATTATATTTTGAAGGAGGACCAATAATGGATGAGAAGCAAATCATCGCCAAAAGAATCGCCTATGAACTTAAAGACGGCGAT
>JAQVTV010000063.1 GCA_028699855.1 Candidatus Izemoplasmatales bacterium
GTCAACTCGTGATGGGTATGACGATTCTCAATGAAGGCAGCGCGTGGAATACGATGATTTCACATACGCATGAACGGCGCATGGAAGTCTATTTCTACTTCAACATGGCTCCCGAAACCCGTGTGTTTCACTTCATGGGTGAGCCCAATGAAACGCGTCACCTCGTGATCGAAAACGAGCAGGCTGTCATTTCACCGTCGTGGTCAATCCATTCGGGTGTCGGCACCTCGGATTATACGTTCATCTGGGGCATGTGTGGGGAAAACCAGACCTTTGATGACATGGACCATGTACAAATGGACCATTTGAAGTGAAAGGAGAATCAGTTATGTCAATGATTGATCGATTTCGTTTAGAACAAAAAGTTGCGATTGTTACGGGGGCCTCAACCGGCCTCGGCCAAGGTATGGCCTTGGGACTCGCCGATGCGGGCGCGGATATCGTCGGCATCGATTACGTCCAAATGGACGGCACTAAGGAAATGGTGGAAAAACTTGGACGTCAATTTCATGGCATCGTTGCGGATTTGATTAAAATCACGCCCGATGGACTTGAAGCCATCGTCGCCGATGTCGTCCAAAAGATGGGGCATGTCGATATCCTCGTCAACAATGCGGGGATTATTCGGCGTCAGGATGCGATAGATTTCTCTGAGCAAAACTGGGACGATGTTATCAATATCAACATCAAGACGGTATTTTTCTTTTCCCAAGCTGTAGCGAAACAGTTCATCCGTCAAAATACTGCGGGAAAAATCATCAACATCGCTTCGATGTTGTCATTCCAAGGCGGGATTCGCGTGCCTTCTTACACGGCGAGCAAATCCGCCGTGAAGGGCATAACGATGGCGCTTGCCAATGAATGGGCCACGCACAATATCAACGTCAACGCGATCGCTCCCGGATACATGGCCACCAACAATACCAAGCAACTCCGAGACGATGAAGTTCGCGCCAACCAGATCCTCGAACGCATTCCCGCAGGTCGCTGGGGCTTGCCCGAAGATGTGGCTGGGGCTTGCGTCTTCCTCGCGGGCGATAATGCTCAATATATCAATGGCTATACCGTAGCGGTTGACGGCGGCTGGCTCGCACGCTAATCAAAATATGACCTACAGATAAACGGCAAGTTTCTTGCCGTTTATTGTTTACATTATCGCTAAAGACCCGTATAATATGAAGCGGGAAAGGGCGTGATAACGATGAAAAAATTACTTGTCGTCCTCGGCATCATCTGTGTCGCCGTCGTGATATTCATCATTGGTATCAACCGTATCAATCATCAACTCGATCAATTGAAGGACATCGAACTCGCACAAATCCAGCCGAGTTCATATCCTGATGGAGCGTATGAAGGCTTCTATCAGGCGTTTCCGATCACCGTTCGCGTGCGCGTCACCATCGCTGAAGGGGTGATCACCTCGATTGAGATACTTGAGCACCAAAACGGCAAAGGTGAAGCCGCTGAACCCATTGTCGATCAAGTGATCGCAGCTCAATCGCTTGAGGTCGATACGATTGCAGGTGCTACGTACAGTTCGATGGTGATTTTGTTGGCCATATCTGATGCCTTGTCCGATTGAAGGTGAAATTGACATGAGTCAGGAACGCGCTCGAGCTTTGATCGATTTGGAAGCCTTGTGTCACAATTATCGTCTGTTGGGTCAGATTGTGGCACCGAACTCAAAAGTCATGGCAGTCGTGAAGGCGAACGCTTATGGACACGGGGATGGTGAAGTGGCACGTGCGCTTGAAGCCCAGGGGTGCCAGTTTTTCGGTGTTGCTTCAATCAAAGAGGCACTGAGACTGAGACAACACGGCATTCGCGCATCCATTTTGGTCTTTGGGATCATTGATCCTCAAGACGCGTTTAGCGCTGCTCAGAATGACATCATCATCACGATTCAATCCAGCCACGAAGCAGCAGAGCTCGAGGCTTTGAAGATTCCTTTGCGCGCCCACATCAAAGTCGACACCGGGATGTCGCGACTTGGAATGGCATGTCGTCAACAAGCCCATATCGATGCGTGTCTGTCTGATATTCAGACAATCACTCAGTTTGCCCACATTCATATTGAAGGAATCTACACCCATTTCGCTGAAGCGGAAAATGAAGACACATCGTTCACCCGCGCCCAATTTACGCGCTTTAGCGAATTGATTTCTTTATTGGATTCTGTTGGTATGCCCAGATGGGTGAAACACTGCTGCAATTCTTCAGCAACCTTGAGATTCCCCGAGATGCATCTCGATTTTGTGCGGAGCGGTATCGCGCTATATGGGTATCCGCAAACACCTACAACTCATCGGTTCCTGCCGGTTATGACTTTCAAGGCGAATGTCGTCGCCTTGCGTGAACTGGACCCGGGCGAATCCATCAGTTATGGTCGCACATTCATCGCGACACGCAAGATGAAGGTGGCGACATTGGCCATCGGATATGCGGATGGCTTGAGTCGGAGTCTCAGCAATCGTTTCGCGCTGTGGTTTAACGGACATGCCGTGAATATCGTCGGTACCATCTGCATGGATATGACCTTGGTGGATGTCACGAACATCAATCTTTCCATCGGTGATGAAGTGGAAGTGTTCGGTGCGCATCGTCCGATTTCCGAAGTTTCCAAGGCGATGCAAACCATTGATTATGAAGTATTGACTTCCGTTTCCCATCGACCCGATCGCATCATCATTTCTCCAGATGAATCCGTGTAAGATATGTGGACATCCCACGACGGATATCCTCACACATAAGCCCGTGCAACGCTGTCATATCTGCGATTTCTGCGGCTATATTTTCAAAGACTCCGTCCATCAGTTATCCGAATCGGAAGAAAAGGCGGTCTATCTCAACCATCAGAATTCACGCGAGAATATCGGCTATGTGAGATTCCTCAAAGAATTCATCGACCAGGCTTTGTGTCCATTTTTACCGATACACGCACGACGAGGTCTCGACTACGGTAGCGGACCTACGCCCGTGCTCCGGTCCATTCTCGAAGAAGAGTACCGGATGACCATGGCGATCTATGATCCGTTTTTCGCCTCAAGCACGGACGTTTTGGATCACACATACGATTTTATTGTCTCCACGGAAGTGATCGAACATGTGAATGATCCTATCCGAGTCTTCGAATGTTTCAATCATGCGTTGGAGCGAGGTGGTATCCTTGCCATCATGACGCTTTTCCATCCGAGAGACATGGAGGAGTTTCGCCGTTGGTGGTATGTACGGGATTTGAGTCATGTGGGATTTTTTATACCGAAAACGCTGGAATGGATCGCAGACCAAGCAGGCTTTGAAGTCCTTCATACCGATTGTTATCGCACCATGACATTCAGAAAAAAATAAAGTCTCCAGCCACGGCCAGAGACTTTTTCCTTATTTTATGTCACATATTGATAAGAAATATTGATGGATGCGGACATCATCCGTGAGTTCCGGATGAAAACTGGTCGCTAATTGGTTTCCGTCTTGAGCCATGACGATTTTATCGTGATGTGACGCCAGAACCTTGACGTGCTGTCCGACGGATTCAATGTAGGGTGCGCGAATGAAGATGCCGGGAAATACACCGATGTTGTCTATGTCGATGTCGGCATAGAAACTGCCCAACTGACGGCCATATGCGTTCCTTTTGGCATGGATATCCATGGTTTCAAGCGCTGAGAAGCCGTTGTTACTACCATTTTTTGCGAGCAATACGAGTCCCGCACATGTGCCAAAAACAGGCGTACCGCTCTGGATGAGGGATTTGAGGGGCTCAATCATTGAGAAATCATGAAGCATCTTTCCCATCGAAGTGCTCTCGCCACCCGGAAGAATCAAACCATCGAATGGGAGCGCGAGGTCGCGCGGATTTCGGATGAGATGGGTCGTTGCACCTAATTTTCGGACCATCTGTTGATGCTCAAGGAATGCGCCTTGAAGCGCAAGAATCGCGATATGCATGATGCGTTCGACTATTCTCCTCGTTGTGCCATGAGCAGTTCAATCTCAGCTTCATTGATGCCGACCATGGCCTCGCCGAGATTTTCGGACAATTGCGCAAGCATGGAGGAATTGTCAAAATTAGCGACAGCTTTGACGATGGCCTGCGCGCGTTTCTCCGGGTCAGCGGATTTGAAGATGCCGCTCCCGACAAATACGCCTTCTGCACCGAGTTGCATCATCAATGCCGCATCAGCGGGAGTTGCGATACCTCCGGCTGCGAAATTGACGACGCTCAGGCGCTTGTGGAGACGGAGTTCCTGAAGCATGGCCAAGCTGACCTGAAGTTGCTTAGCGGCTTCATAGACTTCATCATCTTCAAGTGACAGGATGCGTCTGATCTCGCTCTGAATGAGCCGCATATGACGAACCGCTTGAATGATGTCTCCCGTTCCGGGTTCGCCCTTGGTCCGAATCATCGCAGCGCCTTCGGAAATCCGACGGAGCGCTTCAGACAGATTTTTCGCACCACAGACAAACGGGACATGGAATCTGGTCTTGTCGATGTGGTAGAGATCATCTGCCGGTGAAAGGACTTCACTTTCGTCGATATAATCGATTTCCAAGGCTTCGAGTATTTGTGCTTCCACAAAGTGACCGATGCGCACCTTCGCCATCACCGGGATCGATACCGCTTGTTGGATGGCTTTGATGAGATGAGGATCGCTCATTCTGGAGACGCCTCCGGCTTTGCGAATGTCCGCGGGAATGCGTTCGAGGGCCATGACGGCGCATGCGCCTGCCGCCTCTGCGATTTTGGCTTGTTCAGGTGAGGTGACGTCCATGATGACGCCGCCCTTGAGCATTTGCGCGAGTTCTTTGTTCAGTTGATAACGTGAATGATCCATAGTCTGTTCCTTTCTTGACAACGCATTTGATTTCACTTATTATTATAATAGGATACTGGTATGTTAGAAATAACCAGAATATAAAAATATAACCATACCAGAAGGAGTGCTATGATCACCATCTATCTTGATTCGTCCAGTTCCACGCCACTGTATATGCAACTCTACGACCATATGCGTCAGCTGATCATCAACGGGAGCCTCGAAGCCCATGCCAAGCTACCTTCGAGAAGACAGCTCGCCAATCATCTGAAAGTCAGTGAAATGACGGTGATGATGGGTTATGAGCAACTTCTGGCCGAAGGGTATATCTATGCACAGAAGCGAACAGGGTATTATGTGGAGTCGCTCCCCTCGCTCAAAATCATGATTCCTCCGAAAAAACCACATTTGGATTCCCCAGTCACCGAAGCGAAGCACTATCTGGAATTCAAAACCAATGTCATCGCACGGGATGCGTTTCCTTATGATTTGTGGGCGAAATGCGAAAAACAAGTCATCACGGATACGCTGCGTGCGCACATCAATGAAAAGACCCTTTATGGATACGCGCCTCTGAGAGAAGAAATCGCCAAATATTTATACAACTACCGTGCAATCGAGGTCACACCCGAAGATATCATCATCACCTCAGGGTCCGAAACGCTCGTGCCGCTTATCAAAGGATTGATGAGCGAGCATTCATGCGTCGGGCTGGAAAATCCGGGTTACCCGAAGCTATCACACATGTATCAAAGTCTCAGCATTCCCACGACGCCGATCCGGCTCGATGGCAACGGGATGGCGATGGATGCCCTCGAAGCCAGTCATGTGACCATGATCCACATCACACCGTCGCACCAGTTTCCGACCACGGAAGTGATGTCCGTCAAGAAGCGGATGGCCTTGCTTGAATGGGCGAATCAACGTGACGATCGTTGGATACTCGAAGATGACTACGACAGCGAGTTCCGCTTTTCCGGGAAACCCATTCCCGCGCTCAGAAGTCTTGACCATCACGGCAAAGTCATCTATTTCAATTCGTTTTCCAAGAGTATCGCGCCTTCGATTCGCATCGGGTTTGTGGTCATTCCATCGTCTTTGCGTCAGAAAATGCGTCTTCATTCATGGGACTATTCCTGTCCTGTGTCCATGATCCAGCAGATGACGCTAAAGCAGTTTATGGCGGATAGTCACTTTGAGCGACATCTCAACCGCATGCGTAACTTGTATAAAGCCAAACGCGACTACTTGATGACCGCGTTGATGAGATTGCCCTTTGATGATATGTTTCGGATTGTGGGATCTGACGCGGGCCTGCATTTTCTGATGGTTTTTGAGGAGATATCCGAATCTCGCCTCATCGCATGCGCAAAAGAAAAAGGGGTCCTGATCAATGGGCTGAGCCAATACATGCT
>JAQVTV010000064.1 GCA_028699855.1 Candidatus Izemoplasmatales bacterium
GTGACCAACACGCTCAATCCGAAGAGCACTCCAAAGCATAAGCTCATGATCTGATATCCCACCCTGGCATTATCAAATTGCGACACGATGATTCCGGGGACTGCGACGCAGACGATGGAAGCGAAAATGCTGAAGCCTAAACGATAGGAATTATAAGATGCCCGCTGTTGATATTCGCTGGATATTTCGCTTGACAATGAGTAATACGGAATCATGACGCTCGTCTGAATCGTCGTGAATACCAAGTACGAAAGCAAAACAGCGACCACTCGAGCTCCTTCGCCCGCGAACGAAAACGGAAAAAAGAGCAAGTACATCCCCACCAACACCAGGGGGGCGGAAATGACCAAATAGATGCGTCGTTTTCCCATTTTGGAACGGGTATGATCGGAAATATACCCCATGATCGGATCCGTGATGGCATCCCATCCTCTCGCCACCAGCATGATGAAACTGATCCAAAAAGGATGGATTCCCACGGTCAATGCCAAAAATCCCGGATACAAAAAATTGATGATATTAAAAGAGCCTCCGCCAAAAATATCCGCGGACGCAAAAGCTAACTTCCTCCGAAGTTCATGATGTGCCATGTAGTTTTCTCCTGTCTTTCGCATTAATATGGTTATATTGATAATATTATATGACAAAAACAGAAGAATTTGTCAAGATTCATGCAAAAGAATAGTCATTGTTCTTAAGTTTTGCGACATTCTGTATGTATTTATATGTGGCATGAATAAAAGTGGGATCACAAACAACTCTTTATGGATGTGCATCTAGATTTGATCAATCCATTGGGGACTCCGTCAGTGCCCAGATATTTGATGTCTCTTCGGTCACGATCATCGCACCAAAAAAAGAAAAATCCCACCTGAAAAGGTAGGAAGTAAATACATATGGTGGAGCTGGGGAGAATCGAACTCCCGTCCAAAATGGCCGACCATTTGGCTTTCTACATGCTTAGAATCTCGAGGATCTTATCCCACAAGCTGTCGAGATTCAACCTGCTTGAGGACCAGTCTTATTGATTTCGCTGATGCACCTAAGACGGCGATGCACGTCGCAATCCTGCTTTCTGAAAGCCACTCAAACCCGCAGGCTGGAGAGAGCGGCCTCGCTACTTCTTCTTAAGCAGCGTAAGCGTAATTTTGGTTTCCAGTTATTTACTGGGTGCGTTTCAGATCCGCCGATCGCATGCTTACCAAACTCGAACCATCCTGTCGAATCCAGGACAGCCCCATACTGCCGTCTAGCGGTAGTCTTTGAGGGTTTTCTCCAGACGGCGTGAAGAATCCTCTTGTTTCTTTGTTTCGCGCTTATCATACAGCTTTTTGCCTTTGCATAAGGCCAGTTCTACTTTACACAGACTGTCTTTCAAGTACACTTTCGTCGGGACCAAAGTCAAACCTTCGGTTTTGATTTTTTGTGACAATTTGATGATGTCGTGTTTCTGCATCAACAATTTCCGTTCGCGCTTTTCTTCATGATTGAAGATGTTTCCAAAGGCGTATTTGGATATATGCATGTTGATGATGAAGAGTTCAAAATCCTTGACGCGGGCATAACTGTCATTGAGAGATACCTTGCCGAGGCGTGCCGACTTGATCTCCGTTCCGGTCAAGACGATGCCGCACTCGTAGGTTTCCAAGATGAAATAGTCATGTGCGACCTTTTTGTTAGATACGAGGACCTTCACTTGGATTTCCTCCCTCCGCGAGGATAAAGTCGATCTTGCCTTGAAGGCGGTTCACCTTGACAAGTTTGACACGAACCTCTTTACCTATAGTATACATGGTTCTCGAGGAAATGCCAAGATAGTACATTTTTTCTTCGTTGAACTCCATGGCTTCCGGGAAGGTCGAGATGTGGATCAGCCCTTCGACTGTATTCGGCAACTCCACGAACATGCCGAAGCGCGTGATCGATGCGATGACACCGGTGAATTCCTCACCGATCTTCTTTTCCATGAATTCCGCTTTTTTCATATCCGTGACTTCGCGTTCCGCCATCATCGCACGGCGTTCGGCTTTGGATGTTTCCACAGCCACTTGCGGGAGAATCCCGAAGAAATGCGTGGCTGCCTGCGGTTCTTGGGAAAATAGATAGGCCCGAAGCATGCGGTGCACGATCAGATCGGGATACCGGCGAATCGGCGAAGTGAAGTGTGTGTATTCAGGAAAGGCCAAACCGTAATGGCCGACGTTGTGTTCCGAATAGATGGCTTTCGCCATGGATTGAAGCATCATCAGATTGATGACCTTGTCATAGGCGGTATCTTCCACCGCATCCAGCAGCATCTGCAAGTCTTTCGGTTTGATCTTCTTGGGAATGAATGTCACATAGTTCAATTCCTTCGCGAGGAGGAAGACATGCTTCAATTTTTCCGGATCCGGTTTCTCGTGGACTCGGTAGATGAAGGGATATTCTCTGCCCGATATGTCGGTTGCGACCACTTGATTCGCCACCAGCATGAACTCCTCGATGATGCGTTCGCTCTCGCCACGTTCGCGAATCAATATGTTCGCGACATCTCCGGCTTCATCGAAAATGATCTTGGGTTCGATCGTCTCGAAGTTGATGGAACCGATCTGTGTTCGGATATGGGTGAGAATCTTCGCGAGTTCCGCCATCGCATCCAGCGATTCGATCATGATCGGATCTGTGATCGAAGGCACCGCTTCACCTTGAAGTAGCCGGTTCACTTGAAGGTAGGTCAATTGCATTTGGCTTCGTATGACCGATGGATAGATGGCATAGCGCGTCACTTCTCCTTGAAGGTTGATGTCCATCTCGCATGTCACACTCAAGCGATCGACGCCGGCATTGAGTGAACAGATACCATTGGATAGTTCCTTGGGAAACATCGGGATGACCCTGTCCGCCAAATACACGCTTGTGCCGCGCGCAAGGGCTTCCTGGTCCAACAGACCCCCCTCTTGAACATAATGACTCACATCCGCAATGTGCACGCCCAGACGATACTGGCCATCCTTGAGCCGTTTGATCGAGATGGCGTCATCGATGTCCTTCGTATCCTCGCCGTCGATGGTGAAAACCATCTCATCGCGAAGATCTCGACGTCCTGTCAAATCCTCATCCTTCACCGTATCGCCCAAAACCTGTGCGGCATGAAGCACTTCAGGCGAGAATTCATGGGGAATTCCGAGGCGACTGATGACCTCGATCATCTCGATGCCGGGATCGGTCAACTGGCCGAGGATTTCCAAGATTTCGACTTCCAGGATGTTGTTTCTGCCCCATTTGACGATTTTTGCCCGGACGATCGAATGATCGCTCACGCTCGAGGGACGTTTCGTAACCTTGTAGAAGCGATTTTCTTCTGGGGTTCTCGGAAAGATTGCGCCTTGGTAATATTCACCGATGACTTCTTTTTGCGCCCGTTCAATGATTTTGACGATCTCCGCCTCGGTTTTTCCGATTTGACGATTGAAGTAGACCTTGGCAAGACACAAGTCCCCGGGAAAAGCGTCGCGGATTTTTGTGCGGTGGACATAGATATCATCTTCTCTGTCCTTGACGTTCAAAAAACCATAACCGGATGCTTTGATATCGATGATTCCTTTGACATAGCCCGCTTTGACTGCTAATTGATATTGGCCTTCCTTGTTCTTGATGATGTCGCCGTTTTCAACCAAATCATCCAAAGCCCGATCGAAGCCATGGGCGTCTTTGATATTCAAATCACGGCGCAACTGGAACACATTCGCCGCTTTATAGTTTTTTCTCGACATCCAGTCGATGATTTGTTGTGTCATGAACATACCTTCTTTCCGAAAAAAAAGAACACAGGAATGTGTTCTAGAAGATGATAGCCAAAACGGCAAGAACGGCAAACAGGGCCGTAGTGCCCAAGGTGATCCGCGCCATCAACAGCTCCGGACCCCGTTGTTTTTGGTTTTTGAACAGTTCCGATTTTTCTCCCGAAAACGTGTTCTTCACATCATCTTTCGATTCCTGAAGCATCACTAATGCTATAAGAAATACTGAAACTCCGAGCAGGAGCCAATCTAACCAACCCATGTGAATCCTCCTAGAAAAATATCCATTTCCTTCTTTTTGCTTGCGTGCTTATTCATTATACCATAAATTCCCACATTTGGAACACCCAAATGCGCGATTTTTTTTTACCTGTGTGTCCCATGAATACGAAGCCTGCGGGCGAACCCGCAGGCTTCATCATCATTTTGATTATAGATTGTAAAAGACACCCATACCATTGTATTGAGCGACTTCTCCAAGTTCTTCTTCGATGCGGAGAAGTTGATTGTATTTCGCGATCCGATCCGTACGTGATAACGAACCCGTCTTGATCTGTCCGGTGTTGGCCGCAACCGCGAGATCGGCGATTGTGGTGTCTTCCGTTTCTCCGGAGCGATGTGAGACCACAGCGGTATAACCCGCGCGTTTCGCCATTTCAATGGCATCAAACGTCTCTGTCAAGGAACCAATCTGGTTCACTTTGATTAAAATGGAGTTGGCGATGCCTTCTTTGATTCCCCGAGCCAGAATTTCCGTGTTGGTCACAAACAGATCATCACCGACGATTTGGATTTTCTTGCCGAGTTTCTCCGTCATTAATTTCCAACCCGCCCAGTCGTTTTGGTCATGGCCATCTTCAATTGAAACAATCGGATATTTGGCGACAAGCGTTTCATAGAACGATACGAGTTCCGCACTCGTCAGTTCACGGTTTTCACCTTTGAGGACGTATTTGCCTTTTTCGGCATCATAAAACTCACTCGCGGCGACATCCATCGCCAAAGCGACATCCGTCCCCGGGACGTAGCCCGCTTTTTTGATGGCTTCCATGATGACTTCCAAACCCGCTTCATTGGATTGAAGATTCGGGGCGAACCCGCCTTCATCTCCGACTGAGGTGTTGAAGCCTTTTTGATGGAGGACTTTCTTGAGGTTGTGGAAGACTTCCGCACCCATTCTCAAAGCTTCTTTAAACGACTTCGCGCCGACCGGCATGATCATGAATTCCTGAAAGTCGACATTGTTGTCCGCGTGTGAACCACCGTTGATGATGTTCATCATCGGCGTCGGCAACTGCTTCGCATTGAAACCGCCCAAATACGCGTATAGTGGCAAACCTGCCCAGTCAGCGGCTGCGCGAGCGCAGGCCATGGACACGCCCAGAATGGCGTTCGCGCCCAATTTTGACTTGTTCGGCGTTCCGTCCAAAGCGATCATGACTTTGTCGATCTCGTTTTGCAAAGTCACGTCATAGCCGAGCAACTCAGGAGCGATGGTCTCATTGACATTTCTGACCGCTTTCTGGACACCTTTGCCCAAGTAACGGCTTTTGTCATTGTCGCGAAGTTCAATCGCTTCACGTTCTCCAGTGGATGCGCCACTCGGGACAATCGCACGACCGAAAGCGCCGGATTCGGTTTCGACTTCGACTTCGATGGTGGGGTTTCCTCTGGAATCTAATACTTCTCGTGCATAAATACTTGTGATATAGGGCATATTCAAATTCTCCTTTATATGAATTTTTTTGCTAAGCGTTTAGGAATAATCGGTTTCTGTGATCAAGCGTGTTCGATAAGAGAAACTCCTGTCATCGCCTGAGGTTGCGTGAGGTCCATCAATTCCAGCATCGTCGGGGCGATATCGCCTAAAGTCCCGCCTTCGCGCAAGGCGATGCCGCGCTTCGTCACGATCAGAAAGACTTTGTTGGTCGTATGGGCGGTAAAGGGAAGATTCTGTTCGTCGAGCATCTTCTCGCAGTTGCCGTGGTCGGACGTGATCAAACACACGCCACCCATTTCAAGCACCTTATCCACCACTCTGCCTGTGCATTCATCGACGGTTTCAACGGCTTTGACCGCGGCGTCGATCACACCGGTATGACCCACCATGTCGCCGTTCGCGAAATTGAGGATGATCATATCATATTCGCCCGTGTCCAATTCTTGAATCACGGTATCGGTGATCTCATAGGCGCTCATCTGCGGTTTCAGATCATAGGTCGCGACTTTCGGCGAAGGAATGAGGATCCGCTTCGCGCCTGGGATTTCCTTGTCCACACCACCGTCAAAGAAAAAAGTCACATGGGCATATTTCTCCGTTTCGGCGATGCGCAGTTGCTTCTTTCCGAGATTTGAGATATAATCTGCGAAAGTATCCGTCAAATCGTTCAGTTGAAAGGCCAACGGGCCCTTCACCGAATCGGCATATTTCATGGTGGAGACAAAGAAG
>JAQVTV010000065.1 GCA_028699855.1 Candidatus Izemoplasmatales bacterium
CACCGATAACAACGACGTCCTCGCCTTGAAAAAACGTGGAGTCGCATACCGCACAATATGAAATGCCCCTCGAAACGAACGCACATTCGCCGGGCACATTCAGAGGCTTGGGCCGCGTTCCAGAAGCGATGATGATCGTTTTTGCTTGATACGTGGTTTCGTCGGTGATGATTGAAAAAGCATCTAAGGCAATATCGAGGCGCTGGACGGCTCCACGCTCTTCTTTGATGTCCAAATCGCGAAGATGCCCGACCATTTTGGAAATCAATTCTTGAGCGGTAACCTTGCCAAACCCGAGATAATTATCCACTTGGTATGTGGAATGGAGTCGGCCTCCGGGGGTCAGCATATCGAGCAATAAAACACTTTTTCCCGCGCGGCTGGCATATAAGGCTGCCATCATCCCCGCAGGACCCGCACCAATGATCGCAATATCAACCATTACGATTCCGTCTCGGGTTTCACCCAACCGAAATGCCCATCAACATCGCCATATGTCTTATGATTCTTTTTGATGCGCAAGAACACCGAAAACAAGATGCCACCCAATATCATCAAGACCGACGTCACGATTGCCGATTTAAAGGTGATGCCAAAGAGTTCAAAGGTCAAAGGATCTGTGCGCATCGTTTCGATAAAAATGCGGACACCGCCATACCAGATTAAATAAAACGATAACAACTCTCCCACTCGAACTTTCCTTAAGCGTCTCAAAACGAGCATGATTGAAAAGCCGATGAGGTTGAGTGAGGATTCATAGAAAAAAGTCGGATGGTAGAAACCCGTGACTGGCTCCACCGCCAGAGAATGGAATCCACGCGGAATATACATATTGTTCACGATGAACTCGGGCAAGTGAAGTGTGTAACGTAGAAAACGATATTGTTCCTCAAGTGAGAGAACGGCGGTCCCGTTATTCATGCCCCCGACCACGTATCCGTGCGCTTCCTGATTAAAAAAGTTTCCCCACCTTCCAAAAGCCTGGGCGAGAATGAAGCCAATGGCGACGATATCTAAAATGGCATAGAGATCGATCTTGCGTTTTCGCACATAAAAGAACGCACAAATCAGCGCTGTCACAAACGCGCCGTGAATGGCCAGTCCGGACAAGCCAAATGTGCTGAAATCCAAGCGTCCCGATTGAAACCCGATCATTCTGAGAAGTGATGGGAAAAAGCCGCCGCCGGTGAATTCAGACCACTCAAATATCACATACCACAAGCGTGCCCCCAAGATGGCCACAGGTACAATCCACAAAAAACCGTCGATGAAATCATCGGATTTCATGCCGTGGCGTTTAGTTTCTCGTACAGCCATGATCAAAGCGACCACGATTCCCATCATGATGAAGAAGGAGTAAAAGACAACGCTTCGCCCGAAAATGGTGATCACTCGGTTGTCCAAAGTATAAATCGCTTTGATCGTTGTTGTCCGGTCGATTTCAGAAAAATGCTCCGGAAATACACTCCAACGGGTAAAATAACTATTGTCCTTGTTATCGGGTTCTTCAGGAGGTGTGATCTCACAGACTTCGGATTGGATACAATCGATCGTTTTCAGGACAGTTCCGTCATAGTCGACAAAAATGACTTGAAACTGATCTTCGGGAAATGTATCTTCTGAAGCACACCCGGTGAGCAAGGTCAAGCTTGCGATGAGCAAGAATGCAAAAACTGCTTTCAAAATACCTGATTTCATCTGTCTTCCTCGCTTATATTCTGGTTTTTCTTGATTTTCCCGTTAAGCGCATGGCTGAAGTCTTGCGCGGAATGATACCCGAGACTCCGGGATTTGTAATCATACGCCGCCGCTTCGACCAACGTGGCCGTATTTCTTGCTTCGGTGATTGGCAGGCGGACCGATTCGATTTCCGTGTCAAAAATCATGCGCTTATCGTGCTTGATACCGATGCGTTCTATATGTTCATACTCTTCTTTTGTCTCAAGTTCGACGAACAAAGAGATTTTCTTTGTCTCTCGGTAGGCCTTGGCTCCAAAGAGATAAATGACATTGACAATCCCGATGCCACGAATCTCCATATATTTCTTAAGCAACTCCGGCGCTTCGCCGATTACCACACCTTTTTCCTTCTGATAGACTTCCACCAAGTCGTCCGCGACCAGCATATATCCGCGTCGAATCAACTCCAAGGCCACTTCACTTTTTCCAAGCCCGCTTTCACCTGTGATCAATACGCCGACACCATTGATATCGAGCAATACACCATGAAGCGCTTGACGTTCGGCAAGATTGGCTTGCAAAAACGAAAACATTTCGCTGAAAAGGGATGTCGTCGCATACGCGCTTTTCAGCACGGGGATGTTCATTTCATCACCAAAACGCAAGAAGACATCCGGAATAATCACGTTCTTCGAAAAAACAAAGGCCGGAGGATTTTTCTCAAACAACATTTTGACGCGCATTTCTTGGTCTTCAGGATTCAACCAATGAAAAAAAGTGACTTCTTTGGACCCGATGATTTGAATGCGGTCATGTTCATAAAAATCGAACATTCCCGCCAGCTCCAATCCCGGTTTAGATAGGCTCGGATTAGCGACAATCCTGTTAATTCCGTGTTTCCCGGCAAGAATCGCCAGGTTCATTCCCTCAATCACTTGCTTGATCGTAATGGTGACCCCCATAGGACGTACTCCCTTCAATCATCAAGATTTCTTCGATGTAATCATGCTTAGTTTTTGAATGATTTGATGATATACAATCTTGATGACCATCCTTATAAACTGAAAGATCAGTACAAAGGCCATCGGATACAGATAGTTGTTGAAAGAGAATAAGTCTCCCAAAACCAGCAAGTCGACCAAGTAGAAAAAGATCACATTCATCAAAAAGAAGATCAGACCTGATGAATAGATGACGAGTCGCAAGAGGTGTCGAATCATCCATCCTTTATACGCCTCTTCATACAACGTGAACATGAGTGCAATCAGGAGATACAAATAATCGTTTTTCACTTCAGCAAAGCTCAGAAGGAAAATGACCGAATAGATCAAAATGAAATTCACGAGAAAACTCACGACCGCATGAATCAGCCCATTCGAAGAATATTTTTGAGCAAGGTCGATGCGAACAATATTCGTGGATGGCTTCGGTTGCGATTTGTCGTGGGCTTTTCGTTCTTCTTTTTGTTGTTCCTTGACGATTTCGATCAGTTTTTCCAGTTCTTCGATTTCTTTGCGAATATCGTCATCTTTCGGTTTTTTATCTTTCATATTCCACACCATATTTCCTATAAATCACTATTATCATACCATATATCGCGAAGAATAATCGACTAAATTACTTCTGTGATCGATCTTCGCTCTCAAAGTTGAATAGACGTCGCAAATATTGACCAGTATAACTTTGGGTTTGTTTCGCGATTGCTTCGGGCGTTCCGGTGGCGACGACTTCGCCTCCGCGATCTCCGCCTTCCGGACCGAGATCCAAAACATAATCGGCCACCTTGATGACATCGAGATTATGTTCGATGACAATCACGGTGGCGCCCTTGTCCACGATGTTTTGCAATACTTCCAGCAAATTGACGATATCATGGCTGTGAAGTCCGGTGGTCGGCTCATCCAAGATATAGATGGATCGGTCTGTGATGCGCTTGTAGAGCTCGCTCGCCAACTTGACGCGTTGCGCTTCTCCCCCCGATAGCGTCGTCGATGACTGGCCGAGACGAATATATCCCAACCCCACGTCATTGATGGTTTTCAGACGATTATAAATCTTGGGAATGTTTTCGAAGAAACGAACTGCTTCCTCGACGGTCATCCGCAATACATCGGAAATCGTCTTACCCTTGTATTTCACTTGAAGTGTTTCTTGATTATAACGCTTTCCGTGGCATTCTTCGCATTCCACGTAAATATCCGGCATGAAATGCATTTCAATCTTGATCAGACCGTCGCCGGCGCACTGTTCGCACCTGCCGCCTTTGACGTTGAAAGAAAATCGACCTTTATCATACCCACGGATTTTTGCTTCCTTGGTTTTGCTGAAGAGATCGCGTATTTCATCGAAAACACCGGTATATGTCGCGGGATTGCTACGGGGCGTTCGTCCGATGGCGGACTGGTCGATATCAATGATTTTGTCGAAGTTTTCATAACCCTCGATCCGATCACATAATCCGGCAGACTCGCTGCGGTGTGTAATCAGATTGACCAATCCTTTGAACAAAATCTCGTTGACGAGCGATGACTTACCCGAACCCGACACGCCAGTCACCACATTGAAACACCCGATGGGGAATGCCACATCGATACCTTTCAAGTTATTTTCACGTGCGCCGATGACTTTGAGATAGCCCCGATCGTGAGATCTTCTTACCGTCGGAATCTGAATAGCCATGGTGCCCGAAAGATACTTTCCGGTGATGGACTCAGGGCAATGGATGATGTCCTTCGGCGACCCTGCAAAAACTACTTCTCCCCCGTGTTCGCCCGCGCCCGGACCGATATCGACGACAAAATCGCAATGAGAGATGGTTTCCATATCGTGTTCAACGACGATCATCGTGTTCCCGAGATCGCGCATCCCCATCAATGTCTCGATTAGGCGTATGTTGTCGCGTTGATGCAATCCGATCGAAGGTTCGTCCAACACGTAGAGGACGCCGGTCAACCTGGAACCGATTTGCGTTGCGAGACGAATCCGTTGCGCTTCGCCACCGGACAAAGTGCTCGTTGAGCGGCCAAGCGAAAGATAATCAAGACCGACATTGATGAGAAAATGAATGCGTTCCTTGATCTCTTTCAGAATCGTCCGCGCGATTTCATATTCCTTGTCTTGAAGTGATAATTCCTCGAGAAAACGTTGGAGTTTCAACACGCTCATCGACGTCATCTCATGGATGTTGATGCCTCCGACACGCACTGACAATGCCGCTTCGCTTAACTTCTTTCCCCCGCATTTTTCACAAGGAATATCATTCATCATCGTTTCGATCCAATCACGGATCATTCTCGATGTGGTTTCCAGATAACGTCGTTCCATGCTCCGGATGATCCCCTCAAACGGTTTTCGCATGCGATGGACCTGATTGCTTGAACGCGACTGTAACTTATAGTCGATCAACTCATCCGTGCCATAAAGAATCAAGTTTTTCTCCGATTCCTTGAGATCTTGAAACGGCGTGTTAATGTCGATATTATGCGCTTTACATGTTTGAATCACTTGTTGCAGATAGATGGATTCCGTATTCGCGTATTTGTCAAAAACACCTTCTGATATGGTTAACTCCGGTTCAGGTATCAATCGGTTCGGATCGATTTTGCGCTTGAACCCCAAGCCCGAGCATGCATCACAAGCCCCATAAGGTGAGTTGAATGAAAACAGTCTTGGCTCAAGGCTGCTGATGGTGAATCCGCAAATCGGACAACTAAAGCGCTCACTGAACAAGATCTCTTCATCTTCGAGCAAGACCTTGACGAGTCCATCCGCCCGCCTCGCTGCGGTTTCAAGCGAATCATAGAGCCGGCTGCGGACATCATCTTTGACGACGATGCGATCGATGACGACATCAATATCCGAACGCTTATTCTTATCAAGTATGATATCTTGATCGAGTTCGATATATTCTTGATTGATGCGAACCCGCGTGTATCCTTCTTTACGCAGATCATCGATCGTTTTCTCATGCATCCCTTTTTTGCCGCGCACGACAGGAGACAAAATCACGGCCCTTTTGCCGTGATGTTCCAAGATACGATTGGTCATCTCCTGGATGGTCTGCGCTGATATCTCAATATCATGATGCGGACAATAGGGTCTACCGACCCGCGCGTAGAGCAAGCGGATATAGTCATAGATTTCCGTAATCGTCCCCACGGTCGACCTGGGGTTGTGCGACGTCGTTTTCTGGTCAATCGAAATGGCCGGAGAAAGTCCTTCAATGGAATCGACATCCGGTTTCTCCATGTTCCCCAAAAACTGACGGGCATAGGTGCTCAAAGATTCGACATATCTTCTTCGCCCTTCCTCATAAATCGTATCAAATGCCAAACTGGTCTTTCCGGATCCGGAGAGACCTGTCATGACGATCAACTTATTTTTAGGTAGCGTCAGAGAAATGGATTTAAGGTTGTTTTCCCGCGCTCCTTTGATGATAATTTGGTCCATTGAGCCTTCCTTCGGATCTATAAAGATCCCCCTTCGTTTCTATCTGATGTCGATTGTTTATTCAGCAATG
>JAQVTV010000066.1 GCA_028699855.1 Candidatus Izemoplasmatales bacterium
TTGAATGGCGATACGACCTCGCCCGTGAAAGCAACCCGTTTTTCCTTGAACGACTGGGCGTCAATGCGGTCTTCAACGCGGGGGCGATCTATCATGAAGGCAGTCATTATCTCCTGGCCCGTGTCGAAGGAGTGGATCGCAAGAGTTTTTTCGCCCTTGCCCAAAGTCACACAGGGATCGATCGATTTCGTTTTGTGCATGAACCGCTCAAGTTCGATGATATCGACTTAGAGGAGACCAATGTCTATGACATGCGTCTTATCCACCATGAGGACGGATATATTTACGGGATGTTCTGTTCAGAAAAGCGTGATCCGGATGCGTCGAGCGATGATACTTCAAGCGCGGTCGCCTCAATCGGGATTCTTCGGACCAAAGATCTCTTGCATTATGAACGTCTGCCTAATCTGATCACGCCTTCTTTTCAGCAACGCAACGTGGTTTTGCATCCCGAGTTTGTTCAGGGGAAATATCTCTTGTATACCAGGCCCCAAGACGGGTTCATCGAATCGGGAAAGGGTGGAGGCATCGCCTATGGCTTTGTGGAGAAGATGGAACACCCCATCATTTCCGAAGAGCGGTTGTTGCAAGCGAAACGCTACCATACGGTTTATGAGATGAAGAACGGTCTCGGACCCGCACCCATCAAAACATCCGAGGGCTGGTTGCACATCGCCCATGGTGTCAGAAATACCGCAAACGGTTTAAGATATGTGCTTTACCTTTTCATGACAGACCTGTCGGATCCCACCCGGTTGACCTATATGCCCGGTGGCTATGTGCTCGCTCCCAGAGGGCGTGAGCGGATCGGCGATGTGAGCAATGTGTTGTTCGCGAATGGCGTCACGGTCAATGAGAAGCGCGAGGTGTTTCTCTACTATGCATCCTCGGATACGCGGATGCATGTCGCGACCTCTACTGTGGATCGGTTGATCGATTATTGTATCAACACACCTCAGGAAGTATATCGTTCCACAGATAGCGTCAACCAAAGACTGGAACTGATTCGGAAGAATCAGGAATTCATGAAAGATCGGAGGAAATGATGAGTACAATCAAAATGTTTGGCACATCCACATCAAACCTGCCATGGAGTGATCGACCCGAAGGGGATTGTTCACCCGTTTGGCGTTATTCTCGCAACCCAATCGTCGGGAGAAACCCCGTTGAAGGTATTGCCCGGATATTCAACTCCGCCGTCGTCGATGATGAAAAAGGTGGATTTATCGGCGTTTTTCGTGCGGAGACCGTCAGCACATTGCCGCATCTTCGGGTGGGTAGAAGTGCCAACGGCATCGATTGGACCTTTGAGGATCGTCCGATCGATTTCGTAGATGAAGCCGGAAAACCGTGGAATCCGTATTATGCCTACGATCCCCGGGTCATCAAGATAGAGGACTGGTATTATGTCGTCTGGTGCACGGAGTTTTTTGGACCGTCAATCGGACTGGCGAAGACCCGGGATTTCCAAACCTTCATCCGTTTGGAAAACCCCTTCATCCCCTTTAATCGCAATGGGGTATTGTTTCCGAGAAAAATCAATGATCATTATACGATTTTAAGCCGTGCCTCCGATAACGGCCATACGCCATTTGGCGACATCTTTTTGTCGCAAAGCCCGGATCTCGTGTTTTGGGGCAAGCATCGTCACGTGATGGAACGTGGCGGTTCTGGATGGTGGCAAGGTTTGAAAATCGGGGGCGGTCCCGCGCCGATCGAGACCAGTGTCGGATGGCTGATGTTCTACCACGGGGTGTGTAATACGTGTAATGGTTATGTTTATAGCATGGGTGGGGCGATCCTCGATATCGATCATCCGGAAATGGTGAAGTATCGATCGAAGAATTACTTGTTGACGCCGGAAATGCCGTATGAAGAAACGGGTTTTGTACCAAATGTCATCTTTCCATGCGCGACATTGCATGATAACGCAAGCGGAAAGATTGCGATCTACTACGGTGCAGCCGACTCGACGGTCGCACTGGCGTTCACGACGGTGGATGAAGTGGTGCGATACATCATCGATCACCACGAGTCCGTGGGGAGAGATCAAGGAAACGGTAAAGGATGAGAAGACTATGGCTTCGACCCTTCGTGGTCCTATGTGCTTTCGCGGTAAGTTTCCTCATAGGGTGTGAATCGACAACTTCTTTTGAACCGACAACACAGCCACCCACGACCCACACTCCTTCGACAGAAGTTCCGACAACTCAAGAGCCATCAACTCTTGGACCAACAACCATGCAACCTTCAACCCTTGGACCGACCACAGCTCCGATAACGATTGAGCCAACGACAGAGGTGACCACATTGATCCCAACCAAAACGCATATTTCGACCACTCCATTGACCACGTCATTGATTGATCAAGTTGTGATCCTCAATGAGACGATCGAAACGGGTAAATTGCTGGAAATCGCCTTTTACGAACCAAGTGGAGAAGAAAAGATCGCGACGCTTCACAATCCGTATGATTACAATGAAATCATTCTTGAAGTGATGTTCACATCACCTACAGGAACACCGCTCAAGCAAAATGGATTTTGGTTTCGTCAGTATCAGGAACTTCGTGTCGACGCCGCGAGATATGATGAACAAGGATACATCACTGCGGGTCTAGAGATATTGCAGTGGTTGGATGGAGGCATCAGCCATTACATGGTGCGGATTCGTCCGGATGAAATAGGCTTATGGCAGTTCGATTATACACTGAAGATCGATGGCGAATCTGTCCAGACGGGAACGGGAGAATTCACGGTGACAGAAGGTTTGATCCGTCCTGGTGTTTTGATGGTCGATCCTGTCAATAATCGGACATTCGTTCACGAAGACGGTACATCTTTCTTCCCGAATGGTGCGAATTTTGCTTGGTATAACTCATCATTGGGTACCCATGATTACTACAATTGGTTCAAACGATTGACAGATCTTGGTGGTAATTATGTCCGTATCTGGCTATCGCAAAATACTTTCGCCTTGCATCGGGATTCATATACCAATTTTGATAGCCGTCAAAACATGGCGATTCGCCTCGATTATCTGTTCGAATTCGCGGAGGAATACGATATCTACATCATGTTGACGCTGATCAATCACGGTCAGTTTTCAGCGGTCACGAATCCCAATTGGAGTATCAACCCCTACAATGTCGCCAATGGAGGCATGCTTGAACTTCCGATTCAGTTCTTCTATAATCTTGAAGCCAAACGGGCTTACAAAAACGAGTTATTGTATATTTTGGCCCGTTATGGTCATAGCGAAAACGTATTCGCTTGGGAACTGTTCAACGAGGTGGATTGGGTCGACGGGTACAGCAGTGGTGTAGTCACGCCATGGCATCGCGAGATGTCCCGCTTTCTGAAAGAACATGACCCATATAACCACATGGTCACAACCAGTTACAAATACACTTATGGTACCGACGCCTATGCTCTGGATTCCATCGACTTCTGCGCGGTACACAGTTATCAATATTATGATGTGAACATGATCCAGAAATTGTTACAAGAGACCCACACATTGTATGAGCGCTACAACAAACCCGTCTTCTTTGGTGAAATCGGCGTGGATTGGCGCAGTGGTCTTGAGACATACAAAAAGGATCCCTTCGGTATCACGCTCCACCAAGGCCTCTGGGCAGGAATTCTCGGTGGCGGAAGCGGTGGTGCCATGCATTGGTGGTGGGATTCCTGGATCGATAAATATGATCTATGGTATCGCTTTGAAGGTATCGGGAGTTACCTCAAATATATGGATCTTGGACATACCGCTTACTCTTTGATTGCGGCGGATCCCCATCTTGTGACATCCGATAACAATATTGGTGTGATCGGTTATGTGACTGACGAGCGGGTCTTTGGCTACATGTACCACAAACAATGGACATATTACAACCGGGATGCGGATGTGATCGAGAATGCCTCCTGCACTATTTCGGTCGGTAACGGCGATTATCAAGTGATGATCTTCGATACCGTGACGGGTTTGATTCAATCCTCATATCGCGTGCACGTGGATACGGAGGCAGTAATGCTTGATTTCGGTGATTTGGCAACGGATGTTGCATTCATATTGATAAAAGATTAGAAGGAGATATGACATGAAAAAATGGATTGCGTTATGTGTTACATTGAGTTTCATTTTGACATTTATCGCGTGTAACGGTGCGACAACAAATACCCCGACACAACAGACAACGCTTGCACCGACACAACAGACAACTCAGGGACCGACACAATCGTCGACGCTCGCGCCGTCAACGGGTTCGGTCACAGGTGTTCCCACGACGAATACCGGAACGAATGTGAGCGTGCCGACGACTTTAGTCCCAACGACAGGTGGAAACACGACCATTTCATCCTCCACGACCATCTCAACGATACCGACAACGGATTTTTGGGATCAAGATGGTAACGGAGTTCCCGATTGGCAAGAGGAACAGATCACGTTGAGATATGCTTCCTGGCAACATACGGATGCGGACGCTGTCACGATTGAATCCTTGATGGTCAACGCCTTCATGGAGGCGTATCCCAATATCACGGTTGAGATGCAGATCGTCAGCGGTGATGATATGTGGGATGCCAGTTTTCTGGCATTGTCAGAAGCGAACAACCTACCCGATGTGTTCTTGATCAAGCGACTTGCCAACTTCTTACCCTACAACATCCTTGCGGATGTCACGGAATATTTCAATAATGATCCGGACACGAACTATATCTTTAACTCCGTGAAGGATTTGGGAATCTACAATGGCGTGAGATACGCGGTGCCGACATTCATCTATCCGCAATTATGGATCGTGAACCTCGATATTTTGGATGCGGCCGGAATCCAGATTCCAAGCTATGACTGGACGTATGAACAAGTTGAAGCCATCGCCATGGCAGCGACCAATGAAAACACGCATACCTTGGGGATGTATCAATGTCAATTCTATTCCCGCGAGTTGCCTAAGATTCTCAAAATTCGCGCAGCAAGCAATCCCGATGAACTTCAAGAAGCCTTTGGCTGGTATGCATATACGTATGATGGTACAGCTTTCCACTTTGATGATCCCGTATTTCTCACCGCAATGAATAAACTGCATGATGCGGTCAGTGGTGGTTATTGTGTGGCGGGTTTATCTGCGGAAACCTTGGAACAATGGTATCTCGATCCTACCTACCAACCCACATACAATGGCAAGGTTGCCTTGTGGCGGGAAGCTTCATGGAGCGCAAAGAACCATTTCTCTCAAATGTTGTTTGAATGGGATGTCTATCCCGGACCCGACGGCATCACCGGTGGCAACACCGACATCGCAGGCATATCCTATACATCGCAACATAAAGCTGCGGCTTATCAATTGCTGAAGTGGATGTCCTACAGCGAACCAGGTCAGGTCACGCGTTTCCAATTGTTTGAAGACTTCTCCGAAATGGTATCGATATCGGCGAACAATTATGGATATCCCGTGGTCGATTATGGTATCGACGGTTATGGAGTCAATCGGTTGTGGGATAATATTCCTTACGGCATCACTGCACCCGGATTCGTATCCTACGAGTTTATCGAATCACTGAAGAACGGTGGATTCTGGGTCAACAAGGAAACTGTCGGATGGGATGAGGCGGATTCAGTTGTCGGCCCGTACATCACGAAGGTCATCAACGGAGAAACGACCTATGCCGCCGTACGGGAAACGGTGCATGCCGAAGCTGTTTTGGCGATGCGTGTCGCAAGAGAAGCGTTGGATGCATTGATCGAGGATTTTCAAAACTAGTTAAACCACACATTGTGTTTGGGGAGGAAATAACTTGAAGAAGATCATGGTGCTTATATTGAGTCTGGGAATGTGTCTTCTAGCTGGATCCACGCGGCTGGCTTTTATTCACGCGGAACCATTGCCTGACACGTCTGAAACCACAGTCTCTTCAAGTTATTTCCGTAACCAGAATTATTATCGCGTCCTTACGAATTGGCAACAAACCTCATCCCGTGTGTCATTGGATGAGGTGCGGATTCCCTTAGTGGATCAGATCGCAACTAATCCAGATACGGTATTTGAAACAGATACCGATGATTACGGCACACAAGTGGCGGTTCTTCCGAAAGGGTCATCCGTCGAATATCAAGTCAGCGTGAGTGAAACGGGTCTGTATGAGATCGGACTCGACTTCATCGTCGTCAGTGATTTCTATACGGT
>JAQVTV010000067.1 GCA_028699855.1 Candidatus Izemoplasmatales bacterium
CAACGCTTTATTGATGGCGCGCTTGGCATGTTCATAGATCGAGGCTTCGCCACCGTCGGTGAACGGGACGACTTCCGTCAAAAATGCGAAGTCAAGTGTTTCCTCGAGGTAATGATCAAGGATATAAGGCAACCATAGAAGGTCGTCTGAACAATTTGTCCTCGGTCCCCAGCCCTGGAAAGTCACAAACCAATGGTAGACATCGCCGGCTTGAAACTGCTTTTCAGCGTGCATGATCAGCTGTTTTTTCGTGAGTTCCGGTTTGCTTTCAAGGAAGATGAGCGAGTCTTGAAGCTGATCGCGATAACCATAGCCTCCCGAAGTCTGGTAGTATCCCGATTTGGCCCATATGCGTCCGGAAATCGCCTGGTATTTCGTGAACGTATTCGTCATGAGGTCAAAGGCAGGATCCGGTGTGTGAACCCGATCTCCCTCAAGCAAATCGTCCCAGAATGATTTCACGAGCGAAAATGCCTTTTTCGCGCCTTCGACCGATACGTATGTTTGGATCAAATGGTCACTGTCTTCTTTGTGAGAAACGATTCCCGGAATCTCGTTTTTTCCGAGCGTAGTACAACCAATTCCGTAAACAAGGGTCTTTTCTTCTCCCGGAAGGAGGGCGAATGCGTTTCTGAGTGATGCGATGGGATCGACAAAACGTCCGTAGTTGCCTGATAAATCACCCGATTGCATCGCTTTCGGAGCGGCTTCATTGCCATACATTCCAAGAAAACTTTCCTTGTCTGTATCGAAAGAAGAGGGAGCCTCCATCACAGCGTGGAACCCCTCATAGTCCCAGTCGACATTATTGTGAAGACCATTTTTGTCGCCAAAGCCCCACATATATTTTTGTAACTTGATGGCGTTGACTTGAGAATCGAAAGTCGTATCCATGAATAACTTATGAAATTCACGGTGCTCATCGGGATGAATGGAAGCCTCCCATTCGAAGTAACTGGTGAGATCGAGTGTTCTTGGTTTTGAGGAATGATTCTTGATCGTGATTTCAATCAATTCGATCGGCTCATTCGGCACAACACACATCCTCATCTGAGAATGGATGCCGTCAACTTGATATTCAAAAACGGAATAACCGACTCCGTGTGTCACCTGATATTTTTCGTATTCGGTCTTTGTAGGCATCCACGAAAGGGACCAATACTTGCCAGTGTCTTTATCGCGCAAATAGAAGTACTTGCCGTAGTTGTCCTTGATGAGATCTTGATAGAGTCTCGT
Organism: Candidatus Izemoplasmatales bacterium; assembly: GCA_028699855.1. Lineage (GTDB taxonomy): Bacteria > Bacillota_I > Bacilli_A > Izemoplasmatales > Hujiaoplasmataceae > JAAYZB01. The sequence continues at coordinate 1,237 of JAQVTV010000067.1, forward strand.
AAGCCGGTTTTGACCGGCATTGCCACGCCAAGAACAACCACCACCCGTTTGAGAAACCATGAAACTGTAATCACCGTTGGAGATGACGTTTACCCAGGGTTTCGGGGTGGAGGGATTTGTAATGACGTATTCCTTATGATTGCTGGCGAAATAGCCGTATTTATTCTTAAACAAACCGACCGACTCCTTTATCGAAACGTTTCGATGATTCTTTGACTTCATTATAGCATATCAAAAATTCATTTACAAGCGTTTTCAGGATATTTTTCAAAAGAAAAACCAACCTCAGGTTGGTCAAAAAGATTCGCGAATAATGACGCTTCCCGGTTGCTTTCGCAAGTGGATGGGATGCTTCTTGAGTAGGGACAAAGCATTAGCCGCAATTTCACGACCCCAGTCATAGTAGTCGATTCTCACGGTGGACAGCTGTGGTTTCGTGTAGGTCGCCATCTCGATGTCATCGAATCCGGAAACGCCGAAATCGCCGGGTACTTTGTGGCCCAATTGCTGGAGTGCTTCGATGATGCCGATGGCCATCTCGTCATTGGCTGAGACAAACATTTCGGGGACGTCGGCATCGCTTTGAAGCAGACGCGTGACAATCTCGGACCCAGATGCTTTCGTGAAGTTGCCTTCGTATTCTGAATGAATCGGAAGATTTGACTGATGCATCGTCCTTTTGAAACCGTTATAGCGTTCAACGTTGTCATGTGACTCCCTGACACCGTGAACAAATGCAATTTTTTGATAGCCTTCGTTGATGATCGCCATCGTCATCTCACTCATCGCTCTTTGATTATCGATCGTCATCGTGGTGATGTTTTCCTCTTCAAGTTCGCGGTCAAGTACGATGATCGGCCGAAAACTTTTGGCGATCTTGCACAAAATTTCATTGGATATTTTGACATCGGTGATAATCGCTCCGTCTGCGGAGCGTTCTTTCAACAGGTTTTCCGATGATTTTCCTGTGGAAACGATCATCGTGTAATTAGATTTTGCAAGCTCGTGTTGGATGCCGTCGAGTAGGTTATGATAGACAGGACCGCCGAAATCGGCGATCGCAACCATGATCGTTTGTGTATTGCGTTTTTTGAGATTGCGCGCAGCTGCACTGGGGAAGTAACCGATATCATGGGCAATCTTGCGGATCACGGCTGCCGTTTTTTCCGGAATCCGCGGATCATTGTTCAACGAATAGGAAACGGTGGAAATCGAAACGTTGGCGGCCTTCGCCACGTCTTTAATCGTTGCCAAAAAATCACCTCTTATCAATGAAACCGAGTTTTGTTATTGCTTTTTTGATCAACGGATGCCTCATGTACAGATTCCAAGTCATCTGGGTTTGGTGATTATCGATCATCAAGGCGGTGATGCCTTTGTCGATGCCGATATAGTCCGGACAGATCCACACTTTGCCGTCTTTCAGGGCAATGCTGTCTTTGAAACCGTATTTTCCGATGGACTCGGGATAATGAGTTGCCAGATGCAAAGCTGCGCTCTGTACGATTTCTGGAGCGTACGGCAGTGAACCAAGACTTCCCGATGGCGGGATTGCTCCGGAGAAATGACCGTTTGGATGATGAAGACTGTCGTTGGGGCTGACACCCTGTCCGCGATATCCTTCCGGGGTAAGACAAGAAGTGACACCCCACACCTCATCACTCAACAAGTGGTAGGAAGAAGCGTGATCGATACACCATTGGCGATTGGCGTATGTCGCTAGACGCGTGTTTTCTGCCCAGTCAACCCCTTGGGGATCGAGATAATTCTTGAAGTCGACCCAAGCATGCGAATATTGATAGACAAAAAGCTGATTTCCCGGCGAAAAGATGTACTCGAATTGTCGGTAGCGCCCTGTTTTACGGCTGAACCCGTGATACAGATCCATTGCGAGATTCTTGGAGATCGTATCGCTTGCAGCAGCGAGGAAATACATCGACAGTTGTTCGGCAAACATATCCCATTGCCAAATCCAGGGGTTGTCGCTTTTGTGACGGTAATCGCCACCCTTGACAGGATTATATGCCATCCGGAACAAAGTCTTTCCATCTCGATCAAAGCAAAACAATCTCCAGTCGACACGATCATAGACATTCATGAAAATTTCATGAAGTTCAGGATCGTTAAAATAAGAATCCACGACCATAGCGCCATTAAGAAAGAAAGTAGTGTCAATCGTTGAGTACTCGCATCCCGCTTTCGGAGCTCCTGTTTTCAGATTCACGAAATGCATGAAAAAACCTTTGTAATGAGGGACGACATTCAAAAAGGTCCTCAATGTCAAAATTGAGGCTTCTAGACCTTTGTCACGGTTGATATACCCTCGCTCAATACCGATTGGTATCAACGATAAACCAAAACCGACCGAGGCAATGGATGCGATATCGGGTTTTGACGTGTCGTCGACAATCAGTCCGTAGGCCTGACTTTTCGGGTCTCGATTAGCGTGGTCCCAAAAAAAGGCGAAGGATTTTCTCAGTTCTTGTTCGAGCAATTCCATCATGATCCTCCGAAACGTTTCGATGATGTTATTTTACCCTATCTTGCGATACATATCAATACCCTAGAGAAAAACCTAGGCAAAGAAGTCCACATCTTGAACGAACCGAAAATCCTGAGTGAATGAAAAAACAATTATCTGAAAATTATCCTTGAGAAAAAAGCGCTTTCATTGTATAATAAAATCATGGAAAAGAACCCTGATTTGTTCTCTGTTATTGATCTCATCCCTCCATAGCGTCACTTGAGGCAGAATTTTTTGAATTTATGCTTTTTTTTCGGTTTGTCGATGAAGCGATTTCCTAGAAAACGCACAAAAATACAGTTAAAGCGAGGATAAGTGAATGTTTAAAAGTGAGTATCTCAATGGTTTATTCAAACAGGTGTCAGAAAGAAACGAAGGACAACCTGAGTATCTTCAAGCGGTTGAGGAATTTTTCGAGGCGATGGACTTTATCGTCTTGTCCGATCCGAAGATTGAAAAGTTCGGCATCATGGAACGCATCATTGAGCCCGAACGTATCATCAAGTTCCGCGTGACGTGGATTGATGACACAGGCAAAGTCAACGTCAACCGTGGTTACCGGGTGCAGTTCAACTCGGCCATTGGACCGTATAAAGGCGGTTTGAGGTTCCATTCTTCCGTCAATGAGTCCATTCTCAAGTTTCTCGGTTTCGAACAGACGTTCAAGAACGCCTTGACCGGACTGCCGATGGGCGGCGGCAAAGGTGGTGCCGATTTCGATCCCCGTGGCAGATCGGACGGAGAAATCATGCGTTTCTGCCAAAATTATATGCTTGAACTCTATCGTCATCTCGGACCCGATACGGATGTTCCCGCCGGAGATATCGGCGTCGGTTTTCGTGAAGTCGGATATATGTACGGCATATACAAGAAGATCGTCAACGAATCGACAGGCGTTTTCACCGGCAAAGGTTTGACTTATGGCGGTTCTTTGGTCCGCAAGGAAGCCACAGGCTACGGCTTGCTGTATTTTGTACAGGAAATGCTTCGCGTCTATCGTAACGACGATCTCAAAGATAAAAAAATCATCATCTCTGGGTCGGGGAAAGTGGGATTGCACGCAGCGCTCAAAGCCCGTGAACTCGGCGGCAAAGTGGTCGCAATGTCGGATGTGAACGGTTTTGTCCATGATCCGAACGGACTCGATCTCGACATCGTCAAATCACTGGCATCGGAAACCACCGAGTTTTCGAAGAAATACCTTGAATATCGTTCGAATGCGACCTATGACGAGAACCCGATGAACATTTGGACGATTCCTTGTGACATCGCATTGCCCTGCGCCACACAAAACGAACTGCCCTTGGAAAGCGCAAAAGCCCTGGTCGACAATGGCTGTTTCCTCGTTGCAGAAGGTGCCAATATGCCGACGACGCTCGATGCGACGAAACATCTGCAACATGCCGACGTCCTATTTGCGCCCGGAAAGGCTGCGAATGCCGGCGGTGTCGCCGTCAGTGGCTTGGAAATGACCCAAAACGCGATGCACTATCCATGGACCTACGCGGAAGTGGATGAGAAACTCGAAGTCATCATGACTGAAATCTTCAATAAAGCCTACAATGAGGCACGCAAATATACCGACCATCGCAATCTCGTGATCGGCGCGAACATCGCCGGTTTCATGCGGGTGTATCAAGCGATGTTGGATCAAGGTGTGATGTAAGATGGCATTAGTCGAATCACCCGAAATATTACTGCCCAAGTCTAGTATCGACCTTCACAAGTGGGCCTGCATCGCGTGTGATCAGTTTACGAGCGAGATCGCCTATTGGAACCATCTCCATCAACTGGTGGACAATGTTCCTTCAAGCTATCATATCATTCTTCCGGAAGCTTATCTGGAATTAGGATTCGAGACGCGCATCACTCAAGTCAACGACAATATGCATCTGTATCTCAGAAACCATATTTTCGAGACTCATGAGGGAATCGTTCTCGTCGATCGGCAAACCCCCTTTCATCCGCAGCGCAGTGGCTTGGTCGTATTGATCGACCTCGATCAGTACGAATTTGCTGAAGGTCGTAAAGGCAAGATTATCGCCAGCGAAAAAACCGTTTTGAATCGAATTCCCCCACGCGTCAAAATTCGCGAGAAAGCACCGATTGAGATTCCGCATGTCATCGTCCTTTTCGACGATAAGGGCGGTATCATTCCCGATTTGTATCGCAAGCGCCATCAATTTCCGCTTCTTTATGATTTTGACCTCAACATGGGTGGCGGGCATATCAGCGGGTATCTGATCAAATATGCTCAGCCGATTTTGGATGCCATCACGCTCCAAGCCGAGAACAATCCGCTTGTCGTGGGCGATGGCAATCATTCGCTCGCCGCTGCGAAAGTCATCTGGGAGACGATGAAAGAGACATTGAGTC
>JAQVTV010000068.1 GCA_028699855.1 Candidatus Izemoplasmatales bacterium
CCAACACGTTGGCCAAATCCGTATTGATCAGGATTTCACCCTCTCCGATAGCGCTGAATCCATCGGAACTATAAATCTTCAAAGCCTCCGTGCGTGATCGCATCAATTTCGTGAAATTCGATTGAATGTTGTCGGCCAATGTGTACGGAATCTCAAAGCCATAGCGAGCCAATTCGATAGCCGGTCCGATGACTTCTTCTCTTGACATCGTGCCGTAATCTTCAAGCACCGTCAACATCCCATCAACGAACATCGGAATCCCGAATGATCCGGGTCCGTCTCCTGTTTGGATATCGCCTTGAAGATAGCGTTCACGCGTGGCTGCAGCCGGAGCGAATTCGCGATAATCATATACAAAACTATCGCCACTGGACGCCTGATAACCAATAAGCAAGCCTCCGCCGCCCACACCGGACGCATTCGGCTCTGTGACATTCAATGCAAAACCAATCGCTACAGCAGCATCAAAAGCGTTTCCGCCGGCTTTCAGAATGTCGACTCCGACTTTGGATGCATAGGATGAAGCGGTCGCAACCATGCCGTTTTCTCCGAAGGCATCACGAACAGATAAGTCATGATAGTTCGGCTCTGCAGTAGTAACCACAGAAGTCGTTGGTTGCATCGTTGTCGGCACCAATGTCGTCGGGACGATCGTGGTGGGACTTTGTGTGGTTGGAACGCCGGTCGACGGAACGAGAGTCGTGGGACTGCCCGTCGTGGGTTGTGCCGTCGTGGGATCGACCGTGGTCGGGGTAGTTGGCGTAGCCGTCAACTCGGTTGTGGGACTTTGGGTCGTCGGTGAAAGTGTCGTTAATCCTTCACAGGCAATCACTGCCATTGTCACAAAGAGAAACAACAGCATTAACACCAATCGTTTTTGAAGTTTAATCATATTGCTTATATATCTCCCTTCTCAAAGGCAAGCAATCCTTGATGCTTACCTGTATTTCCTTATTTTTGCTTTTGTTCAGATAGCGCGTATTTCATCATATGGCATATTCATCAATTGGATCTTTTCTTTGAACTCATCGCGGTCGCCGGTTGTGACAAGCGAGACCACGCCGTGTCGAAGATCGGAAGCGAATGCGTCTTGATGTTCGAGTTCGTGACGCAATTGACGCGACACTTCTACTCCTCCGCCCACTAAAACGGCGTCAGGAAGGCAGTTGTGGATTTCCTGTTTAAGAAACCCGAAATGCGTACATCCAAGTATCACCGAATCAATCGCCAGCTCCTGATAGGGTTTGAGATGTTCAGACACGATGCGATATGATTCGCTCGTCTCCATCTTCCCTTCTTCGACCAACATCACAAATGTCGGACAAGCCACTTCGATCGCTTCAATTTGATATGCGTTCAACGCTTTCCGATACAAGTGCGATTGAACGGTCGCGTCCGTCGCAAGAACTAACGAAGATCCTCGATTACGATATTGCATCGCTTCTTTGGCGGTAGCTTGAATCATACCAATCACCGGGATCGAGAGATGCAAATGCTGGCTGTTTGCGGTTGCGGTATTGCACGCGATCACAATCGCTTTGACATCGCGTTTGACCAGATAATCCGATATATCGCTGACATACTCGGCAATCTGTGCTTTTGTTTTGACGCCGTAAGGACAGTTTTTCAAATCCGCCACGTAAATGAAATCTTCATACGGGAATGCTCGCGTCAAAGTTTTGAGTATCGACAATCCGCCGAGACCGGAGTCGAATACTCCGATGGGACGATTATCCAATGGTGTTCACCTCGTTTGTCGTTTTCTTTTTCTGTCAAGATAATCTCCGATGATCCACATGACCGCGATTAGTAATCCGGGGATGATGATCCACATAGAGTAATGATAATCGTAATACATGGCTCCATCGCCGATGACGAAGGCGGTGGAAACCGTCGTCTGCATCTCGTTCCGTCGTGCCAAATCCTCGATATTCAAAAGTTGAATGACGGGCACATCGTCACGAAGGAAGCGTTCGATCAATCCCGAATTGGGACGTACCGAGACGGACATCCGCTTGATCAGGCCGTTAGGATAGTAACTGGTGTTCGTTCCGAAGGAGACTTGATTGCCCCCCACATTGATAAACGCCTTCAACGCAATGCCAAGATCTTGATAACGCGCATAGCGGTACTGAATGTTTTCTGATAATGAATCCATTTCGATGATTTCATAACCCGCTTCGCGAAAGCGAGTCAATAACTCCGCTTTGAATGCCTGGTCTGAAACTTCTTCGAGTTGATCGTGATGTCCTCCAAGCGATACAAATCCGCTTTTATGAGAGAATATCTCCTCATCATAAAGATATTGTTCCATATCCACGTATGTGAAATCCGGATGATTGGCGCCATAGGTTGAAGCGCCAATGGAGGAAAAGATAATTGGATGGAGTTCCATCACTTCAATCGCCGCAAGTGTTGCGATGTTCAACGCCGGAAAGGAGCCCGAGAAGTTGATGGCCACGTAATCCCCGGATTTGATGTTCAAATCAGACAAGTACCGGACAATCAATGCAGCAAAGTTCGGATTCGCAGATAATTGTTTCGCTTCAAGGATGCCCAAAGTCGTCGTAATTGTTCGGGTTTCGTCAAACATCGGCAACGGCAATCCGATGATGCCGCTTGCCAAAGGGTCTGTAGCCTCATCCGAAGGAATACCCAACTCCGCCCGCCTCGTTTTGATGGCGTGCAGCGCCTCATCCATTTTCTCCGCAGCGGCGATTTGCATTTCATAATATCTCGTGGTCGTGTGGGTTCGGGTGATGTGCGCAATGAAGAACAAAACCACCACCACGCCAAACAAGATGAACAGACGCTCATATCTCACAACACAAGCACCACCAAGCCGGTCATCAACACGACAATACACAAAGCGACAAGCGTTTTGACGATGCCTTGTTTACCAATCTCATGACCTATGATTCCGGGAATGATGTATCCGATCAACGGAATGTCCAACACATTGAGCTCAAACGATTCCGTCAACACACTTAAGAGAAAACCCAAAGCCACGGCGATGATGATGTGAAGCGCGAACTTTCTCTTTCCATAGAGAATGAGATATCGCGACAACCATCTGACAATGATATATGAGGCAACCCCGACGGCGATGGTCATCGCGATCCGAGCGGGATCATACAAATAGTATGCGATGATTCCGGGAACGACGATTCCCCCCGGGGAGATATCGGTCAGTTCATAAAAGATTATTCCGATGACCAGACCGAGAAAAATGATCTCACCCATAATATTTCGTTCCTTTCGCTTCAGCGTACCGGATCACTTGATATCCGTATTTGCGGATATTGCCGATGGCGAACACATACGGTTGATCGAGTTGGGCAGAATGATGATATGGCGTGACCTCGGTTTGATCCAGAGCTGCTTTGACCTGACGATAGAATCCCCCAACCACCATCACCTTGCGAGGTTGAATCTTTTTCAGAAATTCGATATGTTCCATCGCCCTTCTGGGTCGATCGATCCGATTATTCAACAATATGGTGACATCGCGACCCTTCAGTACTGATAAACTTTGCAGGCGGACATAGGTGTGATGAAGGGAATCCACATCATTGATGGCAAACCCATTGACCAAATACGTGTCATCCCAATGATAGATCGACAATGAGCCGATATCGCGATGATAACGCCGCATCGACGCAAGCGCGTCCTCTTTCGCAATACCGAAATCGGAAGCGATTCGGAGCGCGATGGCGATGTTCTCCGGATAGAAATCAATGGTTTCGTCTCCTTCAAAATGCGAGACAATACGTACTTCTGCTTGCTTGTTTTCTATGTGTTTCTCAAATTGATTCTGCGTCTCTTCGAACACATACAACCGTCCCTTAGCGGGAATGGTTTCCGCCAAAGCTTCCACGATGCTTTCCATCGAGTGTCCGAATTCCTCTTGATGATCCTTGCGCACATTGGTAATGATGCCGATGTCCGCATTGAGCATGTTGTTTTGTGTGACGGCTTGATACTCTTTTTTGATGGCCATACATTCGATAACCAAGATGTCCGCACCATATTTTGCGGCCAAGCGAACCATTTTGATTTGCTCACGGATATTGGCGGGACCAAGTCGGCGAATCGGAATCTCATTGCCAAACGGATCGATGATAATGGGTTTTGTGCCGGTCACTTTGGTCATGGTTTTATATCCTGCATCCCGTAAAACAGCACCAATCAATCGTGTCACCGTGCTTTTTCCGCGAATACCGTTGACATGAATGACATGAGGGATGCGCTGACGTTGTCGCACCAGTGAGATTTTCTCATAAATAAGAAAACCGATATAGATCAATCCCAAACCCAAAGCGACATATTCAATCATCCAATAACCATCCTAAATATAAGATCAAGCGTTGGGGTCAAGCAAATAATGGCCTATTCCATTGTCCATGATGTTGGAAAATGCATTTTGACGCTCATTGAAGAAATCATCATAATAACTGTATGCCAAATCGTGATAGTTGATGACGAACTGCCCGCGTTTGTAGTATTCCCATGTTCCGGAAAATGAACCTTGTCGGAGATTGTAGGCGCTGATCAGTTCAAGAAAGGTTTGCACATGTCTGCCGACGCGTTCATCAAGCGATACCGGATCGGTATAGTCAACCTCGAGAATGCCAAGCGCGGTAGCGCGTTCATAAAACTTGTCATAACCTCCGACGATCAATTCTTCCGTCATCTTTCCCCGTATTCGGCCTTGTGATGCATTCGATGTTTCCGCCAAAAATGCAAGAGTAAGCGTGTTGTCGCCTAACTCGCGATGTGTCAATCCGCGTAAGTTCACAGGAGACAATTACAATTTGATGGGTGCAAACCGAGTATCATATTCAACCCAGTATGATTCAAGATTCATGCGCATGATCGCCGGAATATTCGTATCACGTGCGCGCTCATGGTAAATCAACGCGTTGTTCACAGCATATTCTGGTGCCGCTTCATGAAAGTCGAGCGTCAGAATGATGTCTTTTTCATTCACGAAATTGACAATCGCCTGAGCTACTTTTTCCGTGTAAGTGCCATTTGATTTTCCCGGGAAAGCACGATTCAGATTTCTGGTATCGATTCCCGATAATTTCTGCCCCGTTGATTGATGCACGTAAATATCAGGTATGGGCCATTGATCGATGGCATTCGTCGCGCGGGCGCCATACTTGAACTCGCGTGAGCCAAAAGGTGTTTCAATCGAATAATATTCAGGCGTCGCCTCTTGCGGGAACGAATAGGTATACGCGCTCTTGTTGGTCTCGAGAATGATGTATACCGTGCCGTTTGTCAGTTCAATATTTTCCATGAGCAACAGCGGTGCGAGTTGTCCCGAAGGTTCATTCGGATGCGTTCCGCCCAAAAGCAGGATGCTGGGCTCGTTGGGATCTTGACTGCCGAGCACATAAATGTCCGCATCGCCGATCGTGCCTTTCAATGGCGCATAATAATCGCTCAACTTTTGCATCTCGGTCACGCCGGGTCCTTGAACGAAGATAGCTTCCGTATAACGGAACTTCACATACTGGATTCCGGTGATCAAGGCGACAATCAAAGCCAATGCGATGAAAATGATTGATAATTGATGTTCTTTAAGAAATTTTTTCATGTCATTTCACCAATAAAACCCGTAAAAGAAATGTCGCAATCAACATCGCCGCCAAAGCTTTTTCATTCTTGCTTTTGCTTTCAAATAGATTCCACACGATGAAGACCAAAATAAACAACGTCAATATCTGATAAATGACTGTTAATACCGTTATCGCTGTCATAATCGCACCCTCCTAATAATAGAGTCCAAGGACAATCATATATGCAACAGAATAAATAATTGTCACGATGATAGGTACAATGAGTTTGGGCAGAACCGACACATATCGATCCACCCCCACTACGCGCGCCGATGTTTGTCCGGCGATGGCAGATGGTGGAAGAAAATCTCCAACGGATGCCAGCAAACTGAGTGCACTTGCGACGATGATGGGATTCATAAAGATTAACGACATAACCACCGGACCGCCAAATACCGAAGCGGAAGCGAGTGGAGAAATCGAACCGAAAAGCGGAATAAAGATGGCTGCGCCCAAATAAAGCAACAAGGGATGTCGTCCCCAGGTGGTTTGTGCCAACGTCATCA
>JAQVTV010000069.1 GCA_028699855.1 Candidatus Izemoplasmatales bacterium
CAGGTATCTGTGTGGCGCGATTTCTTCAAGAGTTTCAAAGAAGAGTTCGGCTTGAGTACTTTGATTTGGTTTTGCACAGTGCTTTTGGGCCTTTCTGCTTATTTCGGTTTTCTGAGCGCGATGGAAAACGAGCAGATGATCATCCTCGTTTTGCTGATCGTATCCGTTCTGTTCGCGCTCGTGTATCTACTCTATCTCTACCCCTTGCTATCATGGTTTGTTCACCCATCGCGCAAGGCATTGTTTCAGAATGCCTTCATTTTGCTTGGACGGCATCCTTTCACCTCGATCATGCTCTTAGGATCGGTGGCTGCGGTTGTCGGGCTGTTCATCCTCTTTGAGGGGACCATCCTCTTTTCCATCGGCATGTTCGCGTGGATGAATACCGTCCATCTCATGCGTGCACTCAAGCCGTATATCAGCGATTTGACCGCACCTGAAGATCAGACACAAGAAGAATAAGGAGCCACAACCATGTGGGAAATCATCATCACAGCCGCAATCAAGTGGGAAATCATCATCACAGCCGCAATCATGAGCGTTCTTGCGGCCATCGCATGCAAAACCATTTATGATTATGCCAAGAAAAAAGGGATGAAAGACTTGTTGAAATTATTCATGAAAAGCGGTTTTGACAGTAAAGTCGCTTCTTTTTCGGAACTGAATCGCCACGTTAAGAAGGGTGGAATCTTGTTTTTAGGCGATTCCATCACCCAAGATTATCCGATCCATGATTTTTTCCCCGGATTGCACCTGTACAACCGCGGGATCGGTGGCGATACCACAGAAGGTTTATTGAAACGACTCGACGTATCTGTGTTCGAACTCGAGCCGAAGTCCATCATCCTCCTCATCGGAACGAATGATCTGTCTCAACTCCAAGATGGAGTTGAAATGTCAGCGAAACGACTGCAAATGGCCATCGACCAGATCCATGAGCGATTACCGGAAACCCGTATCTATCTTTTGGCCGTCTACCCCGTGAATCCTAATGTCCATCGTGTGAGCGTCGGCGAGCGCGACAACGGCAAGATCCAAGCGCTCAACCGACATCTCAAGGACATCTCGGGGGTCACATATATCGACCTTACCCCCTTGCTTCAGGACGCATCCGGAAACCTCGATCCTTCATGCACGCCCGATGGTTTGCATCTCAACGAGAAAGGCTACCGCATCGTGACCGAAGCCCTCAAACATCACATCACCGATCTGCATCCCGATAGAGTCTGATTCAGACTCTTTTTTTTGAGCAAAACCCTTTATCCTAAAGCGCTTTCATGATAGACTAAATAAAGATAAGGAGTTGATCGACGATGCCATTTTTCAAATATTATCTCGTTGCGTTCATCGTGTTCTTTCTGATTGACATCGTTTGGCTCGGATTAGTGGCAAAAAAGGTGTATCGCCGCTATCTGGGTTCCCTGATGGGACCGGTGAAATGGGTGCCTGCCATCCTGTTTTACCTGTTGTTCATCGGGGGCGTGGTATTCTTTGTCATTACCCCTGCCGTGGACAAGGGCTCATGGTCCTATGCCTTGCTGGTGGGAATGCTTTTCGGCTTCATCACCTATCAAACCTACGATTTGACCAATCTCGCAACCCTCAAAGGGTGGAATTGGCAAATCACCATCATTGACCTCGTCTGGGGATCGTTCCTCGGCGGAATGGTCGCAATGGTGACCTTCTTCATCGTCAGGTGATTCCAGTGGAACTCAACTATTTGGAAGGTACGCAGATGTACCATGCTGTGCTCTCGGGCGCACATCAATTGATTGTTCGCAAAAACCATTTGAATAAGATCAACGTGTTTCCCGTACCCGATGGTGACACGGGAACGAATATGGCCTATATGATGCAAACGATCATCAACGAGGCCAAACCCTCCGAAAACCTCTCCGAAACGCTGGAATCGATCGCCAATGCGGCCATCAACGGTTCCCGTGGCAATTCGGGCATTATTTTTGCGGAGTATTTTGTCGGTTTATATGAAAAACTCAAGGGATTGGCTCAAGCAAAACTCTCTGATTTCACCGCTGCTGTGTCGCACGCGACGCAAAAGGCGTATCAAGCGATCATGAATCCCATCGAAGGGACGATTCTGACGGTCCTCAAGAAAGCCTTCACTATCGCTGATCACCATCAGAGCTTCAATGATTACTTCAAGATGAGTTTGATCCAGGCGCAACAAGCCTTGAAAGAAACCAAAGACCAACTTGAAGTCTTGAAAAAACATAATGTGGTCGACGCGGGAGCGGAAGGTTTCACCGCATTTTTGGAAGGCTTCAACTACTATTTGGAAACCGGACAAGTGATCTCCACGAAACCCGTATCAGATGTGGAGGATTTTGTCGATGTGCATGAGATGGTGGTCACGGAACGCTATTGTACCGAAGCGCTTCTGATGCATGTCAATCGCACCAGTCAAGAAATCAAGGACATATTCTCCGCGTACGGATCGAGTTTGATTGTATCTGGAAACAGCGAAAAGATGCGACTTCACATTCATACTGATCGGCCGGATCGCCTCTTTCTGCATCTGCGTGAGTACGGACAGATCCTCGATCAAAAAATCGATGATATGATCCGTCAGCAGCAAGCCATCCAGTCCGGACATCCCAAGATCGCCATTGTGACCGATACGATCGCGGACATCCCCGAGTCATTGCTGGATCAATACCATATCCATACATTACCGATGAGTCTAATCGTGGACCAGGTTTCTTATATCGACCGTTACGGCATCTCGACCGAAACGTTCTACGCCCTCCTTCAAAAAGCCCAGAGTTTTTCTTCGAGCCAGCCGGATCGAAGGACGATCGAACGAACGCTTGACTTCTTGCAGGATCATTACGATCACGTCCTCGTGATCACGGTGGCGAAAAATCTGAGCGGCACGTACAACGCCTTGATTCAGTATGCCAAAGATAACCCCAAGGTGACCATCATGGATTCCCGACTCAATTCCGGAGCCGAGGGTTTGGTGGTCCTCGAAGCGGCTAAATGGATTTGGGAGGGCAAGCCACTTGAAGAAGTCGTTGCCCACCTTGAATCGGAAATCGCGCGGACTAAAATCTATGTGTCCGTCAAAACCCTCAAGTACATGGTGCGACAAGGCCGTGTATCCAAAGTCACCGGCATCTTGGCCAAGATCATGAACTTGAAGCCGGTCATCTCCCTTGACCATGATGGCAAAGGCATCATCCAAGAGAAAGCACTGTCTCTCAGATCCAATATCAAAAAAATCCTCAAACTCGTCGAAAAAGGCACAGTCAAACACTATTCCCTCGTCCATGCGCTCGCGCCGGAACGTGCGGAGAAACTCGAAGAGAAAATGGTGAAGATCACGGGTCAAAAGCCGCTGTTCACCACAACTATCTCTCCGATCGTGGCGATGAATGCCGGAATCGGCGCGATTGCGGTCTCATTAACATTCGAAGAAGAGGTGGTTTAATATGCTCCAGTATCTGATCGGAATCTTCATATTGCTCATTGGCTATTTCTCTCTGTTTTTCGTCATCGCGCAAATCAAAAAGAACAATGCGATCGTCGATATCGGTTGGGGTCTTGGGTTCGTTTTAATCGCCATATACAGTGGTCTCTATACTGTTTTTCATCCTGATTTGACCTTGAAAGCCTTCCAGATCGTTGTGATGGCGATCGTCATCTGTTGGGGACTCAGGCTGTTCTTCTATATTTCAGTGCGCAACTTCAAGAAACCGGAAGATTTCCGTTATCAGGAGATGCGAGTCAAATGGGGCAAGAAAAACCCGCACGTTCAAGCATTCTTCCGCGTTTTCATGGCGCAAGCCGGATTCATGGCCATCATCGCCACGCCGATTATCGCAGCATTCACACATCAAAACTACGGTTCATCTTTCTGGCAGGATAGTCATGTATGGTGGATCATCATCGGCGCGCTCATCAGCGCAACGGGATTGTTTTTCGAGGCTGTCGGCGATTATCAACTGCGCGCGTTTTTGGCAAAACCCGAAAACAGAGGTAAAATCATGCGTTCAGGCTTGTGGCGCTACACGCGTCATCCGAACTATTTCGGTGAGACCCTGATCTGGTGGGGATTATGGTTGGTCGTCCTTCCTTCGGAGTTCGGCGTCTATGCTTTGATCAGTCCCATGATTATCACGTATCTTTTGTTGTTCGTTTCAGGCATTCCCTTGCTCGAAAAAAAGTATCGTGACAATCCCGAATTCCAAGAATATGCACGTGTGACATCGGTGTTTTTCCCATTACCTCCGAAAAACGCGAATAAACCACAGAAGTAAGATATTTTTTGCTTGCATTTTAATGGGAAAAATTATAAAATAGACCGTGATTGATGGGAGGAAATGGAAATGAGAGTGCAATTCACGCTTAAGTGTACGGAATGTAAAGAAGAGAATTATACACTGACAAAAAATAAAAAAACCCATCCCGACCGGATGGATGTCAAAAAGTATTGCCCACGTTGTCAAAAACAAACCGTTCATCGAGAGAAGAAATAACTTCATATATGAAGTTTTTTTCTTTTTATACCTATGATATAATATGCAAGAGGTGAAAGAAGTGAACCATTTTGTGCTCGGTGTGGATATTGGCGGCACGACTGTGAAAATCGGTCTTTTCGACATGAACAAACAATTGAAGGACAAATGGGTCATACCGACCGACACCTCGGAGAAAGGCCAACATATCCTGAGCGATATCTGGCAATTTGTCTCACACAAAATCGATCCTTCGACCATTCATGGGATCGGCTTCGGTGTCCCAGGTCCGGTACGGCAGGACATCGTCCTTAATTGCGTGAACCTCGGTTGGGGTGAAGTCCATATCAAAAATGCGTTTGAAGCCATTGCTTCCCGAGATGATCTCGTGATCAAAGTCGCCAATGATGCTTCGCTCGCCGCTTTTGGCGAAAAGACCTTCGGAGCAGGAAGAGGCTTTTCCGAAGTCGTCATGATCACCATCGGCACCGGTGTGGGCGGTGGCATCATTATTAACCATACCTTGCTTGAGGGCAAAAACGGGTCGGCAGGCGAACTCGGACATATGATCGTCGATCCCAAATACCTTTTTCCCTGTAACTGTGGAAAACACGGATGTCTTGAAACTGTCGCTTCTGCCAATGGGATCACCCGTCTTGCCAAGTACCATCTGGAACAGTGTGACCAAGCCTCCGTTTTACGCACCACCCCGCATCTTTCCGCGAAGAAAATCTTCGATATCGCCAAAGAAGGCGATCTGTTTGCTTTACAGATCATCGATGAAGCGATGGATTATTTGGCCAAAGGCCTTGCATCAGTCTTGTTGGCTATCGATCCCGATTGCCTCATCCTCGGTGGTGGCGTCGCTATGGCGGGTCCGTTTTTGATCGATCGCCTCAGACCGAAACTCATGGCATACCTCTCACCCTTCATCCGTGACCTCACCATCCGCTTGGCTGAACTCGGAAGCGATGCCGGAATCTATGGCGCGATGGCTCTGATCGAGTGAAAGTTCTCACATTTTCCGACAACCTCGCGGAACAAAATACTTATGTCTTAGTGCACTTGGACCGTGCCATCATCATTGATCCGGGGTTCAATGGTTCGAAAGTACGCGACTATCTCAATCAACATCGACTCCAGATCGAGAAAATTCTGTTGACGCATGGACATTTCGATCATATCCGCGATCTGGAATCATTTTCCGATATTCCCGGTTTGGCCGTCTGGATCCATCCGGAAGATCGCATCATGTTGTATCAGGATGAAATGAACTATGCAAAAGCGTTTCGCGCCCGTTTTGTCTTGCCACCCAATCTGGAGATTCAGAGTTCTGACACCGAAGAGATGGTGTTTTGCAACCTTATGCTACGCGTGATCCATACACCCGGACATACGGCCGGCTCGAGCTCATTTTTAATCCAGCGATGCCTATTTTCCGGCGATACTTTGTTCATCGACAGCGTGGGTCGAACGGATTTGGCTTCAGGTAGCCGGAAGGCGATGCATCATACCATCAAGAAACTCGACCAAATGGTGTCGAACGAGACCCTCATCTATCCCGGACATGGGATGTCCGGACGCTACGGCTCCATGAAAACGACCA
>JAQVTV010000070.1 GCA_028699855.1 Candidatus Izemoplasmatales bacterium
ACTTGGGCGAGACCATAATAGGTATTGACCGCTCTGCGGTAGTCGACATCCGGTGTGGCTTCCAAGCGGACATTGCGGATCAAGGCCACGCCCCAGTCACCGTCACGGTTATCGACGACTTCGAGATAATACGCTTTCTCGGGATCGAGCACGGACAAATCGGTCCAATGGCTTTTGAAATCGCCGGAATCGCCTTGTGATGCCAGATCATCGCGGCGGACCAAGCGCAGGACCTCCAGGTTCGTCCCGACTTCTTTCACGAGGACGAAGACTTGTTTGTCTTTGGCGATTGCGCCGGCGAAATCGTATTTGAGGAAGGGATGATTTTCTATGGTAAAGGCGGGCGAACGCAACACGCCCATGGCGCTGTTGCCTCCCACGGAGGAGATGGTGCCGCCATTGCCGATCTGGAAGATGCCTTGGGGATTTTCCCAATTCCCGAGACTGCTCGTGAGGTTGCCCTCGATCATATCGTGGGTCGGATCATCCATACGGGCGATCTGGGGAAGGATGTTGATGGCTAAGGTGTCGGAGTGGGTTTCTGGTGCGACTTCATAGTATGTATACAGACTATCGAGCGCCAGCACACTCCATTCATGCGAGGCCTGATCGACGACGAGGAAATAGAGTTCCTGACCGAGATGAGCGGACAAATCATAATAATAGAGGAACATGTAGCCTTCGGCGTTCGCCGTGCCGCTGACGGACGTCTGGTTGAAGTGGCGATTGCCGAAACGGGCGATTTCGATATGGGTCTGCGCATCATGGACGCTGATGTAGGCGACGCCTGCATTGCGTCCGCCCCCCATCTTGAAACTGATCCATCCGGATCCGCCCAATGTGAAGTTTCCCGATCGCAACATGCCCATGCGCTCCTGGTTGATGTCTTTATTTTGGTTGTCGTAGGGTTCTGTGTAGAGCCCGAAGTGATAGCGGCCATCCTTGTTATAGGGATGATCGTTTCCAGAACCATAAAAGCCGGTCTCGACCACGCGCTCGTTGCGGAAAGCGACCAAGCCGCTTTCATCTTTCCAGAGGCCATAGCTTTGAAAACCGAGGAGATCCCCGTGTTCGAAGCCACCGTTCAACACGCGGTTTTTGGGCGCATCATACAGGACTTCGAAATAGACGGGATCGGCTTCAAGCGTGTGAAACGCCACCCAGAAAGTATCGATCGTGCGATCATAGATTTTCAAAAGAAAACCGAGGCTGAGCCACAGATCGCCGGATGTTCCGTCAATTCCGTAGTCTTCCGTTTCAAGTTCCATATCATCATAGGATAGTCCGGCAAAGGTATTGCCGTTGAGATCCAAGGAGAAATAGATATCTCCTCCTCCATCAATCGCTAAAGGATCACTCGTTTGCGCGATCGATGGCGGCGTGATGATGGTCACGACTTCCATCGAAATCGGAATCGTGCCGGCGGAAGTGATGACGGTGAAGTCCCACATCGGCTGCGCCTGAAGACTTTCGAGATACGTCCCCTTCAAAATCAACTGATGATTGTGAATCTCATAGTGCTCGCTATCGACAGCCGTGCCTTGATACTCCAGACCGGTCAAAATCTTGTCATAGAGATTGAAGGTCACAGTCTTATCCATCAGCGTGCCTAGGGTATAGGCCGGAACCGACCCTGAGAGGACCGGCATCCGCGAATCCATGATGACGATGTCGATGGTGCTTTCGGCATAGCCGTTGTTCAGTTGGAGGGTCTTGGTGCCGTAGGAAAGGGTCCCTAGGAATGCCGAATCCACCCTCAACTGGTCGTCCACGAATGTCCAATACGCGGTGGATACGACTGCGTCCTGGATTTTGAGTTCAGTGATGAGTAAGGGAAAACCTTCTAGGGGGATGACGAGGTCTTCGGGGTCGCCTTGATCAAAATCATCGACTGCACCGGGCGTCGTTAACCCTGCCACCACATGGACGTAGAACGTGCCTCTTCCACCGGATGTGGTCACGACAAAGGTGTGGGTTCCCGGGCTCAATGCATCCAGATAGGTGCCAAGGATCGTGAAATAGAGATAGGATCCCGATTCCGGACCGACTGTATAGTCTTGGTCCAACACGAGCGCTTCTATGCCGCACGTGATACCTTCGATGGGAAAGCGGTAGATGCCTTCATGATTGGTGATGGTCATGGTGATATCGGAGAATGTGCCCGGATGATGATACTTGCTATCGTCATCCGCGATAATTGGATGGAGCGGTTTGTACACGACCTCCATCTGGATGGGATCGCTAGTCCAGCCGAAATCATCCGTTGCCGTATAAGTGAACTGAACCAGACCGTACCAACCCGCGTTGCGGAAAAAGGCAAAGGTCATGGTTTGAGGATCGAGCGTCACGATGCCGAAATCGCCCTCACCTGATAGCGTATCGACCGAGATACTCCCGTTTATCGGATCACCGAGAACAGTCTCCTGGAAGGGATAATACCGCACTTCGAGCATATGCGCAGCGATCAACGCGCCATCCAGCGCCGCCACGACCCGCAAAGCTTCGGTCGAGATGACTTCATGAGTAAACTTTGTCACGTTTTGATCCGATGACGATGGAGTCGGTCTCCCTGCGTTGCGCAGGATAAATCCGGTGGTTCCTTGCGTGTTGATTAGGAAGAATTCATGATACCCTTCATCCAACCCAGCGAGATAGATGGCATCGAGTGTCAAAAGATCGTCGGTGAGCGTATAGGACGCATGATCCAGTTCGACTTGAAAGCGAAAGACTCGCGTCTCGGACGCCAAACCTTTGAGGTTGACCGGGATGTCCAAAGTTTCTTCGCTGAATGGATCCCATAGTTGAAGCACATCATCATCGATGACTTCGGGAGACAAGACCGTATGGATCTTGACCGTGATCGCCGAAACGTCGTTGATCTCGATCATGTGATTTCCAATCGTCAAAGATTCCAAAAATGCCTTCTTGATCGTGAAGACGGGCGCAACATACGTGAAATCGACGTTTTCGATCAAGGCTTCGCCATGGATCGTGAAGCTGCTCGATGTCACGATGTGTGCGTATGGCGTCAAGGTAAAGGAAAGATCGTCTTCACTTAAACCGATCGTGAACGATTGCGACTCCGGTGCGACTTTGACCGGGCGCGTATCGCGGATGTCGATGTCGAAGTCGCTGAAACCGGCTTCGGTGACAAGCGTCAATCGGTGGATACCCAAGCTCAACTGGACGAGATACGTGGCCTTCAAAGAGAAGCGCGACGGGTCTTGATCGGTTTTCAAGATGTAATGCTCTGCCTCGATCGGAGTCGATCCATCACGGATCTCGATCATCTCGAAATAGAGCGTGTTCGGTTCCGTGCCATAGGTATGAACGATGAATGACCGATCATCCTCCAACGTCGCCTTGTCGATGACGACAGGTGTCTCCGTATCGAGGATGAGCGGGTCGATTTGTTTATAGGTAAGCGTAATCATTCGCTGTGCCTGAGCGCCGTATTGATCTTCGACGATCAAGGAAATGGTCTCACTGCCGTAATAGGTCGAAGCGGGCACGAACGAGAAGCGACCGTTCAAATGATCGGTGAAGGTTCCTTCCGCTTCGGTCTCGTAACGAAAAGACAGGGTGCCGATCTGGTTGGAGACGAGATCAGTCCAATCTTCTTCGATGATCGCTTCACCGGGATATTTGATGAAATCCGATTTTTCTTGGATGGTCGGGATATCATTGACGATGAACAGGGCTTGTGCACTGCCCGCTTCCGTCGTGATCTGCAATCTGTGCGCGGGACTATAGGAGAGCGCAGCCAACGCCTCAGGAATCAGTTCCAGAGATGATCCGTCATGTTGGTAGAAAGCGGGGTTGATGACATCCTGGTTGATCGAGACGGATAAAAGCGGCGCGCCGTCAAGGTCGATATGCGCGGTGAGCCCCAAACTGAGCCCCATGGTATAGACATTGCTTCCAAGTGGAAAGAACAGGACGGGTTCCTGATAAGGCGTGATATAAACGACTTCGATCTCCAAAGGATAGGTGCCGTGATCGGTGACGATGGAAAAGTGATAGGTGCCGATCCCGAGTCCGGTAAGATATGAGCCGGAGAGGGTCAAACCCGCCATATGCATGGCATAATCCGCCGTTGTGATCTCATGTCCCGTCATCCCGGAAAACACATAATCATGCCAACCGATCGCCAGCACCAAATCGCCCGAATCCATGACGTATGTCTCTGTTTCCGAATAGAAAAGCGGGAGGTGTGTGGTCGGTGGAACGGATGTCGGCGGAAGCGTCGTGGGACCTTGCGAAGTCGAGGTAAATGTCGTCGGCACCGAGGTGGTCGGAGGCAATGTCGTCGGTTCGCTTGTGGATGGGGTCGTCGGTTCAAGCGTCGTCGGCGTCAAAGTCGTCGTGGTCCACGTCGTTTCACCTTGACATCCATAGACAAAGAACCCTAAAAGGGCGATGATGCAAATCAAGTAGCGTTTGGTTTTCATGAACCATCCCTCCATTGCAATAGATCTTTGGCGAGGACAGAATAATCAAAGAAAGGCCGTGCGGCATAGTAGGTGATGATATCATCCACAAAGATGGTATCGTAACTTCCTCCGGCATTGTCGATGATCTCGAAATAGAAGGTTTCGCCGATATAATCGCTGAGGTCGACATAGTATATCTTCATCTCGATGCCATCATGACGATCATTGGCAAAGCGATAGATTTCTCTGTGGCTCGGATAATGTCTGATTGATACGAACGTATCTTTATCGAAGCGTTCACCGGCAGCGGCTCCGAGTTTCATCGATACGACACCCGCACCATCCAAACGGAAGAGATTGGAGCGAATCATTCCGATCGCGCTGTCGCCTCCATCGTTGCTTCTCATTTGGCCGCTCACGACATGAAAAGCCGTGGTCTCCAATACCTCCGTCCAATGATCGAGGCCTTGGGTGAAGGAGCCGTTTTGCACTTGATTCGGGGGATAAGGCGCGTTGAATGTCGGTTTTTCGTCTTCAAGCAATATTCCTTCCAAGGGAACTTCCGGGTGATAGGTTTCGATGTCGTCGATGATCAGAAAATCATGGGTTCTGCCGCCATAATCGCAAAACTCCAACAGGAGCCGTTGTCCGATATAAGCCGATAAATCCGCCTGATACAGACGAAGTTCGGGCGTTTGCGTCGACAAGGGATCGATGAAAGGAATGTAGCGTGCCACTTCGCGGTCGTTTTCGACCAGTCTCACACTGAGATAGGTGAGCAATGAGGGCAAGCCTCCGCCCAACCGGAACGTGATGAATCCCGAGCCTCCCAAAGTGAATGCGGATGAACGCAAAATTCCCATGCGTTCTTTTTGAAGGCTAGGTGATATCTCCGGATCAAGGCCGAGGTAATATGCGCCCACAGCTTGAACAAGATTGCCGTCTGAGACGCTTTGAACATCTCGATCGGTAAAGGCTTGAAGCGTTCTTTCACCCTTGAAGATATCAAGTGCCGTGAATCCGAGCAGATCACCGGTTTCAAAACCACCGTTGATGATGCGATATGCTTGATGGCGATCGATGATTTCGATCGTCAATGTCTCATAATGATCGAGCCCCCACACGTTCCACGCATGGATGCCCGGGACGAGATGTACCAAATAGGCTTGATGAAAGGTGATCATGTCAGTGTCTCGATCGTAGGTGTAATCACCTGATGCGATATTCATACCTTCGATGATGGTCACGGGTTCGGTCAAAGGATTGGCCACCGACACATCCGTCACGTGATCGAAGTCAAACACGTGATCGATTTCATCCGATTGGACCACGAGCGGTGTAGACAGACCGATCCACAATCCGAGAAGCCATAACCCGACCAGCCGCTTCATCGATCCTGCTCCCATTCAAGGAAGGGATCGTGAATCAAAGCATAGCCCGCTTCGCAATCCGAGAGACCCGTATAGATTTCGGCATAGCCATTATGCAAACGGTTCATGCCGCCCAAGAAGACGACATCGACCAAATCGTTGCGTTTCGCAGGACCATCGGGAAAATCGGAACGTTCACAAATGATCTTGATTTTCGTCGATCTTTTGGTTTGAGGATCAAAGGCGAAGACCATGCCGTAATA
>JAQVTV010000071.1 GCA_028699855.1 Candidatus Izemoplasmatales bacterium
GATAATGTTATTCTCCGCCTTCTTCGATTTCAGAAATCGATTGAACGGGTCTGACTTTGACGAATGATTCCATCAAATAATCGGTTTCGACGACATCGGTCGTTAACGGATTGTCACCGAGTGCATATGTATATTGTAACATACTCATTTCGGAAATACCCCAACGTTTGCCTTCAGTCCAGTCGATCATTCCACCCATCGGCATGTCAAGCTCTTCCGCTTCCATTTGCGCGATGTAGTTTTCCCACGTCAGGTCAACTTCGGCTTCTTCAACGCGTTTCAAACCTTCAACGAACACATACGCTGCCATATATCCGGCAATCGCAAAGTTATTGAGGGCGTATTCCGCATATGAGCCACTAGAGATGATCAAATAGTAATCCCAGTAGTCTTGATGGAGGCCGCTGACACCTTCGGGATCCACGAGATCCAACCATGCATTGACATAGATCGGACGCGCGGCGTTATACAATGTGTGGTTGACATACGTGACGTCCGCATTGACATACGATGAAAACACCGGAACATTCAATGCGAGGTTATGCATTTGTTGCAAAGCATAGCTGAAGGGCTCTTGGTTCATGGCCAAGATGACCGCAGATACACCGCTCGCTTTCAAAATCGTCACAGCGGTGGCATAAGATGTGGTGACCGCTTGATAGATCATATCTCCGGTTTTGCCAAGTAAAGCTGCTTCGGCTTCGATACCCGCTTTGATCGACAATCCAACGTCATCATTGGTGTAGATCACGCCAATTTTCGCGTTTGCAGGCAATGCTTGATCATGATTTGCGCCATAGACAGCTTCTTTGATGGCACGTGCTGCCATGATTCTGCCATCCGTAAGGTAAATCGGCTGTACGGCAAGGACAGGATTGCCCGGTGAACTCTCAAAATACAGTGAGTTGATTCCGGTCGCTGCGTAAACCATTGGAATGCCGACTTCCTGGATCAAACCAAGGGTCGCGCCGACAGTCCATGTACCAAAGTGACCGACAAGGGCGAAAATCTCGTCTTCTTCAATCAAACGCTCGGTATATGCCAAACCTTGAGTCGGATTCGTTTCATCGTCGTACGTGACGAATTGAATCGTTCTGCCATCAATGCCACCTAGGCCGTTGATGTATTCAAAGTAGGCTCTGATTCCAGCGTTGAAAGGAACGCCGACTCCGGCTCCCGCTCCCGTCGTGGAAGCTGCGTTACCGACTTTGATAGATGTCGGTGTGACGCCTTGAACGACGATCGGGGCGGCAGTGGTCGGTGCTGCCGTTGTCGGGGCAGCAGTGGTCGGTGCAGCAGTGGTCGGTGCTGCCGTTGTCGGGGCGGCAGTGGTCGCTCCGTCGCACGCCATAATGGTGAAGGCAAACAACAGCATGAATGCTCCTAATACTAATTTTTTCATTTTATTCTCTCCTTTTTAAGATTTTTGTATGTTAACCGGAATCAAATCCGGCACTTACCGTTATTTTCCCAGATACGCTTCGACGAGTTGATCGTCGGCCATCAATTCTGATGCGCTTCCCTCGGTTTTGATCTTGCCGAGTTCCATGACATAGACGTAATCGGCGATTTTTAATGTTTGAAACGCGTTTTGTTCGACGATGAGGATGGTGTTGCCCTGTTCGCGGATCTTTTGGATGATTTCAAAGATCTCCTTGACAATCAAGGGGGCCAATCCCAAAGAAGGTTCATCCAGCAACAAGAGTTTCGGTTGTCCCATCAACGCCCGTCCAATCGCAAGCATTTGTTGTTCGCCACCTGAAAGCGTCGAAGCTTGTTGCTTCTTGCGTTCTTTCAGCACCGGAAAGTAGTGATAGACCTCTTCGAGCCTCTGTTGACGCACTTGACGTGCGCTACGATAGGGTTGAGGATCGCTGTACTCATCAGCGCTCCGTTTCTCTTTTTGAATCGTATAACCTCCGACGAGGAGATTTTCTTCAACCGTAAGACCCCGGAGGATCATCCTCCCTTCGGGAGAGGGAATGATCCCTTTTTTCGCCAGTTTATGGGGCAGTACTCCGGTGATGTCTTGACCGTCAAAGATGATCTTTCCCGATTGGGGTTTGACGACGCCGTTGATGGCGCGAATGGTGGATGATTTCCCGGCTCCGTTGGCCCCAAGGATTGCGACGATTGATCCCTTGCGCACATTGAGATCGATGCCTTTGATCGCGCGGATAATACCGTAATCGACGACCAGGTTCTGGACCTGAAGGATGTAGTTTTCCATCATTCTTCTCCTAAATAGGCGTCGCGCACCGCTTTGTTCGCTTGGATTTCCTTCGGTGTACCAATAGCGATTTTCTTCCCGAATGAAATCGCGCATACTCTGTCGCAGATGTCCATCACAAGTCCCATATCATGTTCAACGAGGAATATCGTCACATCATGACGATCGCGAATGTCGCGGATGATGCGTGCGAGTTCTCGCGTTTCTTGATCATTCAACCCGGCAGCGGGTTCATCGAGGATGATGAGTTTTGGATCCACCATCAAGGTCCGCGCCAACTCAATCCGTTTCAAGATGCCGTAGGGAAGACCGTAAGGAATGGCGTGCATATAGGCTTGAAGCCCTAGATGTTCGAGTATGTGCATTGCCTTCTGGCGCAAAACTGCTTCTTCGTGTCTCAATTTGGGAATGTGGAGCAATTGGCCGAAAAACCCGGTGTGGAAACGAGAATGGGCCGCGACAAGCAAATTGTCGATGACGCTCAACTCCCAAACCAACTCCACATTTTGGAATGTGCGGATAATGCCTTGGCGCACGATGCGATGCACGGGGTAATCGTTGAGCACGATGACATCGACGGGACTTTTTCGGAAAATCATTTTCCCGCCCGCGGGTCGATAAAACTTCGTGATGCAGTTAAATACGGTGGTCTTGCCTGCGCCATTGGGTCCGATCAGACCGAAGATTTCGCCTTGTTTCACCTCGAAGGACAATTGATCCACCGCCACAAGCCCGCCAAAACGCATCGTCAAGTTCTCCAAACGCAAGATGATATCATCGCCCAGATCATAATCATTCTTGGGATGGCGTTGGTAGATGGTTTCAATCCAACCTTTGATTTTTTGGTTCAGCCGCGTCAAACGCTCGCGCTTCTTTTCTGTACGAAGGTTCAAGGATTCGATTTTTCGCTGGTAACGCGCTTCGATTTTCTCTTTCTTGGCAGTGAGAATCGCAGCCTCCTTGGCCTCGATTGCGCGCAGGGTCTCTTGGGATACGTCGCTTGCGTCGTTCTTGTGATGGAAAGTCGGAACAACCCGGTCCAAACGTTTCCGCTTCAAAGCAAGCAGCTGGGCTTCTTGTGCCTTAAACCATGTCTGATGTTCATTCGATTGATCTGGATTTCTGTCATTCTTGCGTCGAAGTGTCTGTTTCAAAGCTTTGAGTTTCCACTTAAATTTTTCTTCGATCGCTTTTTGACGTTCCCCGATTTCTTGGTCGAGATTATCGCAATGGACATTCATGCGGTATGCCTGGTGACACACTGCTTTGTCATGTTCTGCTTCGAGAAACTGAAGTTGCGCCTGCTTTATCGCACCCCAAGTGTCCAGAAGATAGATTTGGTATTGGGTGTAAAATAGGGTTTTGGCAGTGAGGCGTTCATCCAGCATAATGAAGAGTTTGAGGAGTTGTCGATCAATCATCTTCGCCATAGCGATACCTCCTCCACTTCTGCTTCAACTGTCCAAAGCGTTTGACCACGATGTATTTGAGGGTTTGCAGGAGCCGGATCAATCCGCCGGGATAAAACATGACCACGAGAATGATGAGCGCCCCGTTGAAGATGACGATGAGGGCTGGATTCTCCTGGAAGAAAGGGATATAGTTCAGGACTGAAATCTTGAGACCGAAAATCAGAAACACACCGATGGCGATACCAAATATGGACTGGGCACCACCGACGATGACGGCCGCAAGGATCTCGAGTGAGAAACTCAGATTCCATTGCGGTGCATAAGAATACTTAGTGTGCATGATATAGAGCATCCCGCCCAAGAGTGCGAATACGGTCGACAAAATGAATGCCAATAACCGGTATTTGATCAGGCTGATGCCCATCGATTGAGCCGCTGAGTCGCTGTTTTTCATCGCCAGAAGCGCCCGGCCAGTGGGACTTTTGATGATGTTGATGGTCGCAATCATCGCCAACACAAACATGATGACGACGATGATGTAGACCATATTAAAATATCGACCGTCACCACTGACGAAATTGATACCAAAAATGGTGAACTCGCGAAATGATCTTCCGGAAAAACCTCCGGTGAATATATCGTAACTGATAAAAAATTGCCGGAGGATTTCTCCGAGTCCAAGGGTGATGATTGCGAGATACATCCCCTCAATCCTCAAAGAGATGAACCCAACAATCAAACCGATGGCGAGCGCAACACAGAGCGATAATAGGAGCGTAACGCCCAAAGAATAGTCTTTGACTCCATGAAGGTAGCCCATCAAAAACGATCCAAACCCCACAAATCCGGCCGTTCCGAGCGACGCAAGACCACCAAAACCGAGCAAGAGTGAGAATCCCAACGAGATGACGGTATAAATCATCACAATCACCGCGGTGTTAATCACCGAGATGGTGACCATGCCTTGATTGCGCAACAGCAACAAAATAAGAAACATCATGCCAAAGAACACATAACCGAAATAGGGATGCTTGACGATCGCTTTGAATTCTCTCAGAAAGCGGTTGATTCCCCGCATCACACGATCCATGTTCACACCTTCTTCGCGGTCTTTTTGCCAAAAAGACCTAAGGGCTTGGCTAATACAATTAACAAGATGATGCCGTAGACGATGACCACTTGCCATGTCCCGTCATAGAACGGGGCGATGGAAGAGAAAAGATTGATTAACAACGCGCCGACGATGGGTCCGCCAAATGACGAGAAACTTCCCAAGACCGCAGCCATGAACGCATTGACTTGCACCCCGACCATCGAGGCGACTTGAACTTGTGCGCCTGAAGAAGCATAGAAGAATGCCGCAATCGCACCCAGTCCGCCGGCGATGGCCCAGCTCATGGCGGTAATGACACGGGTATTGACTCCCATCATCGAGGCCACCATTTCACTCGATGCGGTTGCCCGCACGCCCAAGCCCCACTTGGTAAAGCGCAAGGCAGTGAACAAAACCACAAGCACGACAAGCGTGATGACAATGGCATAGAGATTCTGAATGGGAATCACGAGGATGTGTTCTCCAATATTGAATATCTCGACATCGATGGAAAAAGCGGGTAAGGCGATGGGGTTCGACCCGAATATGACCGGAATAGCACCCATCAATACCATCACGAGCCCCATGGTGATCATCTGTTTTCCGACGGAAGACACATGTCTGCCGCGACGAATGATACCGACATCGATGATTAACCCCAACAAGAACGACACGAGAACCCCGGAAAACAGACCGATGAAGAGATACAACGTCTGGCTTCCCGAATACTTCGCCATCAAGCGAATCACGACAGTGGTCGCGAAGAAGGCGCCGAAAGTCGCCATCATACCTTGTGCAAAGTTGGTTGTCACCGATGTTTTGAAGATCAAGACGACACCAGTGGTCGCCAAGATCAAAATTGAGAGATCGACGGTATTCAAAAGAAAAATCTGTAGCAGTAACGGCCATGTAAACACTTTAATGCTCGCAACAAACATCGTGAGTATCCCAATCGTGATCAACACGTTGATCAACCTGCCGCGATACACTGGCCGCTTGATCTTTTTACGGAAAAACGCGATGTCAATGATAAAAAACAAGAGAAACAAAATCGCGTTGACGATCAGTATTTGACGAATCGCAATATCGATTCCCGGCATCAGGCATCACCCCACTTGATGATCGATGCTGCCCAGACATAACCGATGCCCGCCGCAATCATGCAAATGACATCTTGGTCTTTGATCATGCCTTTTTGGCAAGCGAGGTGGAGTGACAATATCTGGTCAATCTGTCCGATATGGCCATAGTCTTCCAAGTAAATGGTTTGGTCATGGCTCAGACCCAGATCGCGCAACAAGCTTTCATGTC
>JAQVTV010000072.1 GCA_028699855.1 Candidatus Izemoplasmatales bacterium
GGTCATCGCGATCTTATTTTGAACTTCCTTGTGATATTGATCCAACACATATTCGAGGACGTTGGTTTCGCTGGAGATGATTTTGGGATCGATGACATATTTCACGAAATACTTTTGCAATGTCTCGAATAAGACTTTTCGATCTTCCTCATGCTCGCGAACCACACGAGACAGCGTGGTTTCGATCATCTGATGCGTCGAATCCTCAATCGATTCCAAAAACAAGACATCAGTGCGTTGTTGATAGATGATTTCGCGCTGACGACGTAACACTTCGTCATATTGCAGCACCGTTTTCCGACGGTCGAAGTTGTTACCTTCAATCTGGTGTTGCGCCCTAAGGACCAATTTAGAAAACATCCCGTAATCAAGCGGTTGTTCGGTATCGGATCCTTTGGTCATCGTGATCATCGAGATCATGCGTTTGAATCGGTCGCCGCCAAAACGCCTCAAGAGATCGTCATCCGCAGAAAGGAAGAAACGGGAATATCCTGGGTCTCCCTGACGTCCGCTTCGCCCGCGCAACTGATTGTCGATACGCCGCGATTCGTGACGTTCGGTGCCGATCACGGCAAGACCGCCCAACTCACGAACTCCAGGCCCAAGCTTGATGTCGGTTCCCCGACCGGCCATGTTCGTCGCAATCGTGACCATGCCCATCCGTCCCGCTTTTTCGACGATTTCAGCCTCGCGTTCATGTTGTTTGGCGTTGAGCACATCATGCTTGACGCCTTTGCGTCTTAGTAGTGATGACAACAACTCCGAACTTTCAATCGATATCGTACCGACCAACATCGGCTGTCCCAAACGATGGCGGCGGTCGATCTCATCCGCAAGCGCTTTGTATTTCGCCTCCATGGAAGCGAAAATCAAGTCGTTGTCATCAATTCGGATAACCGGTACGTTCGTCGGGATTTCCACTACGAACATATTGTAGATGTTATGAAATTCTTCTTCTTCCGTCTTCGCGGTACCTGTCATACCGGATAGTTTCCGATACATCCGGAAGAAATTCTGGAATGTGATGGTCGCGAGGACCGTCGTTTCTTTTTTGATTTCGACGGCTTCTTTGGCTTCAAGGGCTTGATGCAAGCCTTCGGAGAACTGACGACCATGCATCAAACGACCGGTAAAGGAGTCAACGATAATCACTTTGCCCTCCTGGACCACGTAATCGATGTCTTTTGACATGATATAGTTGGCTCTGAGCGCGTTGTTGATATGGTGCAACAATAAGACGTTGGCGACGTCATACAGGTTTTCCAGATTGAAGAAGGCTTCAGCTTTCTTGATGCCCGTTTCTGTCAGACTGATTGATTTATCCTTGATGTCAATGAAATAATCCTCTTCATTTTGCAGACGAATGACGAAATAATTAGCTTGTTTGTAAAGGTCAGCTGTGTTTTTCTCGCCACCGGAAATGATGAGCGGTGTCCGCGCCTCATCGACCAAAATGGAGTCAACTTCGTCAATGATCGCAAAATTGAGCGCTCGCTGGACAATCGCTTCCTTGTAGATGACCATATGATCCCGCAAATAATCGAACCCCAGTTCGTTGTTGGTTGAATACAGCACATCCGATTGATATACTTCTCGTTTCTCTTCAGAAGTGAGATCCCGGATGTTCAAGCCGACGGTCAGTCCTAGAAACCGGAATAAATCACCGATTTCGCCGTTCACTTCACGGCCTGCAAGGTATTCGTTGACCGTGACGATATGAACACCATCGCCGGTAATCGCATTGAGATATGCCGGCATGACGGCGGTCAAGGTTTTGCCTTCGCCGGTCTTCATTTCTGCGATATTGCCTTCATGAATCACGATCGCACCCATGACTTGCACTTTGAAAGGGGTCATTCCGGTCACGCGCGTCGATGCTTCGCGCACCGTCGCGAAAGCTTCGACAAGCAGCGAATCGAGTGTTTCGCCTGCTTGATAACGTTGACGGAATTCATCCGTCTTCGCTTGAAGTTCCTCGTCGCTCAAAGCCGCGAACTGATCGGACAACGATAATACCTGATCGGCTATTTTTTCGAGTCTCTTCAGCGTTTTTTTATTTGGATCGAATAGTTTGAACATGAATATGTCACCTCGAGTCTATCATCTTATGATACCATAAATGACCCCATAGATACAACTGTATTATCAGCCCCACGCATAAAAAAAGTGACCTTTAAGGTCACTTCATCAAGCTAATATGTCTCAATCAGTCCGTATTTCCCATCTTCTCGGAGATAAAGGACCGATACTTCTTTGGATTCGTTGCGGTAGATGAAGAAGTCGTGGCCGAGCAGTTCCATTTGGGTAATCGCTTCTTCCATCGAGAGCACATCGAGTTGAATACGCTTCTTTTTGATCGGTGAAATCAATTCTCTTTCGAGATCTTCCAGATTCAGATCGCCGGTCGTGAAGGCTTCCTTCAAACCGCTCCTCTCCTGTAGGCTGCGATTCATCCGGTGTTTGTTCTTGCGGATCTGGGCTTCCAGTTTGTCCACGGCTTTGTCGATGGCGGCATACAGGTCCTTGTCTTCAACCTCAGCCCGGATGGTGATGAATTTGATCGGAATCGTAATCTCAACCTTGGTAAGCTCCTTGTAAATCTTACAGACCGCAAAAGCTTCGATTTCCTCAGAAAATACTTTTTCGATTTTCCCAAGCTTTTTCAAGAAGTAGTTACGAATTGCGTCTGTGATTTCAAAGCCGTTCTTACCACGTACATCAAGCTTCATTCTCATCACTCCTTATTCAATTTTTGATACACGTTTATTATAACATTCCTGTACGAAACTGTAAACGCATCTGCCAAAAATGATGGAGATAATCACGGTTGAATCGTGTGTGAAAAATCGATATCCACCAATGAAAAAAAGACCACACGCTGATACTGTGCGATCAGCGGGTACCACGCGGATATGGTCCTGGACTCATTGACATCGACGATCACGATCAGATCGATTTCATTACACTGTGAAATCGCCATTTTGAGGGCTTTTTCCAATCTGAATCCGTTCAGATAATCCGTCTGATAATCACTTCTTCCAAGCACAAGAAGATAGTGGTCGATCACGCCGCCTGGAGAAGGAAATGATGTGTGCTCATAATCCTTGGCCAAGAATGCTTGGCATGTCTCACATAGCTTCGGCGGGCAAAACAAAGTGCGAAACGTGAGTTCGATGGAAAAGAATTCCCGACAGATCGCGCAACGCATCTCACGTCCTCACTGAATACATGTTGAAGCGAATAATGGTCTTACGGAGTTTAGACATCGCTACTGTTTGATGTTCTGAAAACAAGATGATATCGCCACTCGGATCGTCTTGATGACGTCCCACACGCCCCGATATCTGCATCAACACCTGATCTGTGAAAATCGGGTGGTCAGCATGGATGATGGCGACTTGTATGCCCGGAAATGTCATTCCGCGTTCCATGATCGTCGTCGTAACCAGAAAATCAATGGTGCGATCTCGTAGTTTCCTGAGCGTCACGTCTTTATGCGGAGAATGACTCGAAAACCCCATGCAGTTATAGCCTTGTCGTTTCATGATGGACACGAGTTGTTCACCCACAGGAATCGATGGCACGAACACCAACGCCTGCCTGCATCCGTCTCGCCACTGATCGAATTGAAGTCGGATCTGTCTGGGAAGCCGCTGTTGGCGAAGCGTACTTGCCAGATACGGCACATGGATTATACGTGGCAGATCCAATGGATACCCATGGAAGCGTTGCGGTTGAACCATGAAAGCGTCCGAGTGTGTTTGTGGTGTCAGTGTCGCGCTCATTTGGAACAACATGCCATCACGTTTGATCGCGCGTTGGACGAGCCGCTGCAAATAAGCGTCGTTTTGATAGGGGAACGCATCCGCCTCATCCAAAATCATCAAATCGAACTCTTCCACATAACGTATCATTTGCTGGGGGGTGGAGACCAGCAGGTGCGCACCTGCATCTGCTTTGCTCTCGGCGTGAAGCGCTTCGATCCGCGTCTTTGGGAAATGGAATTTCAAACGCTTCGCGATTTCGATGACGACTTGGGTTCTAGGAATGACAAACGCTATTTTTAGTCCTTGGTTCAATGCGTACAGGATGGTTTGAAATGTCATCTCGGTCTTTCCCGCACCACAGACTGCAAGCATCATTGCATTGCGTTTGTGTTTCAAACAATCCAAAAAGAAATCACTACCCTTTTGTTGCGCCATTGACAACGTGAAAGGAAGCCTAAGTTCATGCAGGACCGGCAAAACTGCACGATTGGTGAAAACCATCGTATCCGCTCGGGTCGCCCGGCAGTCCCGGCATTCCCATTGGCCATACCGATTCTCGATCAAGCGATCCGCTTGCGCCCCGCACCTCCTACATGCCACCCGGGTCACCGCTTCGATCCCTTCACCATCGTTTCGAACCAAGCATTTCATAAAAAACCCCCCTTCTCAAACATCTTACGTCTGGAAGGGGTGGTTT
The DNA here is from genome assembly GCA_028699855.1 of Candidatus Izemoplasmatales bacterium. Lineage (GTDB taxonomy): Bacteria > Bacillota_I > Bacilli_A > Izemoplasmatales > Hujiaoplasmataceae > JAAYZB01. The sequence continues at coordinate 4,465 of JAQVTV010000072.1, forward strand.
ACCGATTTTAGATCACGATGTTGATCAGTTTGTTTGTGACAACGATGATTTTTCGAATCGGCTTGTCTTGGATCCATTCTCTGACTTTTTCCCGTTCAAGCGCGCGCTCGGTAACCCGGGCATCATCTGCATCCACTTCAAGCATCATCTTGTCACGGACTTTGCCGTTGATGTTGATGACGATTTCCACTTGATCCTCAATCAATTTCTCGGGGTCGAATGTCGGCCAAGACTCCGCGACAAGCATTGTCTTGTGTGCCAACATTTCCCAGACTTCTTCGCACAGGTGCGGAGCGATCGGATTGAGCAGCTTCAACAAAACTTCAAAATCATGTCGTCGAACGTGATCCAGTTGACCCATTTCATTCACAAGCGTCATCATCTTGGCGATCGCGGTGTTGAATTTCAAATTCTCATAATCGTCGTTAACGCCTTTGATCGTTTTATGGACCGATGTTTCAATCGCATCAGACTGTTCGGGTCGATCGACCACTTTGGGGATCAGACGCCATATTTTATCGAGAAATCGACGACAGCCCTTCAATCCGTTTTCATTCCATGGCGTCGCCATTTCATAATCTCCGATAAACAAGATATATGCCCGCAATGTATCTGCGCCATATTCCGAGATGATTTCTAACGGATTGACGACATTTCCGCGCGACTTCGACATCTTTTCTCCGTCCTCACCCAAAATCAGGCCTTGAGCCGTGCGCTTCAAATAGGGCTCCCCAAAGGGGACAACACCGATATCATGAAGAAAATGGTTCCAGAAACGCGAATAGATCAAATGCCTCGTCACGTGTTCCATCCCCCCATTGTACCAATCGATCGGACCCCAATACTTTAACAAGTCCATAGATGCGAGCACTTCCGGGTTCTTCGGATCCATGTAGCGCAGAAAATACCAGCTTGACCCCGCCCATTGCGGCATGGTGTCTGTTTCCCGGCGTGCGGGCCCTTTGCATTTAGGACACGAACAATGGATGAATGACTCGATATTGGCAAGAGGACTATCCCCGGATTCCGTCGGTTGAAAATGTTCCACCATCGGCAATCTCACCGGCAAATCCTCATACGGAACCGGTTGAATCCCGCACGTCGGACAATAGATGATGGGAATCGGTTCTCCCCAATAACGCTGGCGGTTGAACGCCCAATCTTTCATCTTGTATTGGATTTTCTCATGACCCAGGTTCTGGGATTCCAGATGTTGGATCATCGTATGAATCGCTTGTTTCACAGATAGTCCGTTCAGAAAACCACTGTTGATGAGAATGCCTTGTTCGATGTCGGTGAAAGCGGCTTGGGACAAGTCTCCGCCCTGAATGACCTCGATGATCGGAAGATCATACTTTTTGGCAAAGTCATAATCCCTTTGATCATGGCCGGGAACGGCCATGATAGCCCCCGTGCCGTAGGTGATCATCACGTAATCGGCGATGAAGATGGGAATCGGGCGTTGAG